>CAVEVJ010000028.1:0-6113 GCA_963619075.1 Acidaminococcaceae bacterium | reverse complement strand
TCTCAGTGCGGTCGGGGTGACCCGTGATGGAGGTCTGGCGGAACAGTTCACGGCTCCGGCCACCGTGGTCTACACGTTGCCCGACAACGTCTCCCTGCGTGATGCCGCCGCCATCGAACCCGTCTCTTGCGCGGTGCATGGACTTGACCTGCTTGAACTCCACCCGTACCAGAAGGCGTTGGTCATCGGCGACGGCTTCATGGGGCAGATCTTCGCCCAGCTGCTGCAGGCCTACGGTGTGCGCCAAGTCGATCTGGCGGGTATCTTCGATGAGAAGCTGGAACGCAACAAGGCGATGTTCGGCATCGCCGAAACCTACAACACGACCCGAGAGCAGATTCCGTCCGAAGCCTATGACGTCATCGTCGAGGCCGTCGGTCTTCCGTCCACGCAGGCTCAGGCCGTCTCCGCCGCGAAGAAGGGCGCTCAGGTGCTGATGTTCGGAGTCGGCCCGCAGGAAGCCCATTTCGAGATGAACACCTACGATATCTACAAGAAGCAGCTGACCATCCAAGGCTCGTTCATCAATCCGTTGACCTTCCGCGATGCCATCTCGCTGGTATCGTCAGGCAAGATGAACATCGGTGGGCTGATCAGCCATGAGCTCGGCCTCGAAGAAGTGCAGGATTTCCTTGACGGCAAGATCTCCGGCGTTTCCAAGGCCGTCGTCAAGATCGGATGACGTCAAAATCGAGAGACGTCAAGATCGGATGACGTCAAAGAAATTGGCGATTTCCCGGCATTTGGGCGGGGAATCGCGTGCTTTCTCACGCTGCGACCATCGCGTTGCGTGAACCCGGGTGCCATGGCGGAAATTATGGCACCCGCATTCAAAATCCTCATTATGATTAGATTTCCCTCAATGTTGAGTGGAATCGAGTAAAGGTGCTCGCATGATCGAAATTCTTGAACGACTAGGCGTCCCTCGCACGTTGATGCTGGGCTTTCTCGCCGTCGCCATATTCATGACCGGCGATGGATTTGAACTGACGTTTTTGTCGAAATTCATGGTGGACCAAGGGTTCACCTCATCTCAGGCGTCGCTGTTGGTCACCGTATACGGACTGTTCGCGGCGCTCGGAGGATGGTCCGCCGGAGTGCTGGCCGAGATGTTCGGGGCTTGTAGGGTCATGCTGTTCGGCGCATGCTGGTGGATCGGCATCCATCTGCTGTTTCTTGGCGTGGCCATTCCGAGTGGCATCTATCCGCTGATCCTCGGCCTGTATGCCTTGCGCGGCATTGGATATCCGCTGTTCATCTACAGCTTCGTGGTGTTGATGGCCCAATACATCTCGCCGGCCAGACTTGCTTCGGCCACGGGATTCTTCTGGACCTGCTTCTCCCTGGGGATCGGTGTGTTCGGCGCCTATCTGCCGAGTTTCATCATGCCGGTTTTCGGCGAATACAGGACCTTCTGGTTTGCCTTGCCCTTCTCCATCGTCGGAACCGTCATGTGTTTCCTCTTCGTGCCGAAGAACAAAATCGTCAAAGGCGAGGGGCTGAGTCGCAAGGAGCAACTGAAGGAACTTTCCGAAGGCGTCACCATTCTTTTCACGAATCGTAAGATTCTCATCTGCGCCATCGTTCGCATCATCAACAATCTGCTGCTTTATGGCTTTCCCGTTATCATGCCGCTCTATCTTTGCACCACGCACAATGGCGGCATCGATATTTTTGAGACCGAGGAGTGGATGCGCATCTGGGGATTCGTGTTCGTTGTCACGCTGATCTTCAACACCTTCTGGGGATGGTTCATGGACCGTTTCGGTTGGGTGTGGCCGATGCGATGGTTCGGCTGTGCGGTGCTCGCCGTCGGTTCCGTGGCTTTTTATTACATCCCGCGATGGTTCGGTGCGAATGCGCTGATGATGATTGTCGCATCGATCATCGTCGGCATCGGCACCTGCGCTTTTTCCTCGCTTCCGACCATCATGACGCTGTATGCCGGTGAAGGCAAGCAGGGTGCCGCACTGTCCGCATATAATCTTGCCGCCGGCCTCACCACATTCGCGGGTCCTGGAATCGCAACGATTTTGCTTCCATCGATCGGCTACGGCGGCGTGTGCTGGATTTATGCCGTGTTGTACGTGCTGGCGTTTGCATTGACGCTGTTCATCCGTCCGAAGCAGCCCGGGTTCGACGAGCGCGGCCATCGTGTCAAGCAAGAGGTTTCCTGACCTGCGTTGAGTGGACGGATTTGCATAAACCGATAATTCATGCAAACTGGTTCACACGAATCAATTCGCGCAAATCAATCTGTATAAATCAATCCATATAAATCACGTGCAAGGAGAACATCATGAGCAAACCCATGACCGCATTCACCACCGATCTGCAGCATTCCGGCATGATCGCCAAGGATTTGGACGAAACCATCGCCTTCTATACCGAAAAACTCGGATTTGAGGTTGCCGGTGTGTTCCAGAACGGCGAGAACCGTTGCGCTTTTCTGAGGTACGGCCATCTGACCATCGAAACCTGGGAAGGTGAGCCGGCGCCTCTCATCGCCGGTGCCATCAATCACTGGGCTTTCGACACCCCGGACATCGAAGCCGCCTTCGAGAACGCCAAGGAGCTCGGTCTGAATTTCAAGGACACCGAGATTCAGCATATCGACAGCTTCTGGGATCACGGCATCCGCTACTTCAACGTGTACGGGCCCAACGGCGAGACCATCGAATTCTGCCAGATCGTCTGAGGTCTTTTTGGCGAATGGCGGCGAGAGGCGTGCGTTCCTGCTTCATGAACGAGGAGCGCACGCCTCTCAGGCGTCCACGTTGCAGATTTCGTTGACGTAGGATTGCACGAATCTAAGCGCGGCTCCGATGATGTTCTGATCTTCCGCGCACAGGCTTTTACGCATGATGAAGTCGTCCTTGAAGGGGCTTTTCCTTTCGACTCGTTCCCTGAGGTCGGCCATATCCTCGTCGCTGAGATATTGCGCGGCTTCTCCTCCGATGATGATGTCGCCGGCAAGCAATGCGCGTACGTTGCTGATGGCCTGCGCCACGTTGTCAAGCCAAATGTTGAATCGCTGGCGATGCTCGGACTCGCCTTGCCTGAGCACGCTGAAAAAACCGGAAAGGCTTTCGCCGTCCTCCATCAGCGCTTCGGGGGAGCAGTAGGTGTCCATGCAGCCACGTTGTCCGCAGTAGCATTCGTTGCCGCCTGGCACCAATGTCATATGTTCGATGACTCCATTGCGCAGATTCGGTCCTTGATAGAGCTGTCCGCCGACGATCACCGCTCCGCCCGGACGCATCTCCAGATATACGCAGACCGCGTCGTTGAGTGTGTGATCAAGCCAGAGCTCCGTCATCGCGGATGCGTCGGAATCGTGGATCATGATGCATGGAACGTGCACGTTCTGCGCGATGGTCTCGAGTTTGAGACCCGTGTTGTTCATGATGTTGCCGAAGCTGATGGTGGTGCCGTCGGCGGAGACGATGCCCTGGATGGTGAATGCCACGCCAAGGACGCTGGTTCCGTTTCGCTCGGTTTTCATGGCGAATGCGCTGATGATGTCTCCGATTCGCCGATAGTAGGCGTCGGTGTTTTGATAGTGGAGCATGATGCGCTGCTTCGCGATGACATTGCCGTGCAGGTCGACCGCACGCAGGTTCAGGTCATTGGGCCGCATGGCGACGCCAATGGCCGCTCTGCATCGGGATTCGAACACGAAAGTCTGCGCTTTTCTACCTCCGGTGGATTGCAGCCGCTCGCCTTTGCCCACCAGACCTTCTTTTTCGAGGATTCGCAGATTCTGGGTGATTGTCGGTAGGCTCAGACCGAGTTCCCTTTCCATCATCTGCTTGGTGGCCGGACCATGTGCGTACAGATATTTGGTCAGAGCCCTTTTATTGAGTTCCTTCATGACCATGGCCGGCGTGGCATTCATGTTTTCGCTCCTTTTTGCGGGTGAAAATGAGTTTCCTTCCAATCATACTTTATAAAAGTATTTGCATAAAGTTTGCTTAAAATTGCAACAAAACGAAAATACTTTAATAAAAGTATTAAGTAGAATCGATTTCAGACTGTTCGCTAAGTTGACTCAGAGTGAACAAAAAGCGTCAAAATAACTATTTTTTTCTGAAAAATGTGCGAAATTAAGTATTAATCGAACAAAAAAAGATAAAAAAGTAACATTAAACTCACGACACGACGAAGAATATACAACGCGTTTTTTCTCGAGTATATTGTGACTCAGGTCACAACATGTGCCCAGCAACGCGTCCGCGTGCCATTACGGCAGGCGGGAATAAATGAAAACTACTTTGCAACCCCCAAGAATCGAGGAGGACTTCAAGTGGCAGACGCAAAGAAGGAAGAGCCGACCAAGCCGACTCCGGAAGAGAAGGCAGCGGCCGCTCAGGCCGAGGTTGACGCTCTGGTAAAGAATGGTCTGAAGGCTCTCGACGAGTTCGAAAAGCTTGATCAGAAGCAGGTCGACCGCATTGTGGCCAAGGCTTCCGTGGCGGCCCTCAACAAGCACCTGGTGCTCGCCAAGATGGCAGTGGAGGAGACCGGTCGTGGTCTGGTCGAAGACAAGGCCACCAAGAACATCTTCGCCTGCGAGCACGTGACCAACTACCTCGCCGGACAGAAGACCGTCGGCATCATTCGTGAGGACGACGTGCTCGGCATCGACGAGATCGCCGAACCGGTGGGCGTCGTCGCCGGCGTGACCCCGGTCACCAACCCGACCGCAACCGCGATCTTCAAGTCCCTGATCGCGCTGAAGACCCGCTGTCCGATCATCTTCGGCTTCCACCCGGGCGCACAGAAGTGTTCCGTCGAAGCCGCGAAGATCGTGCGTGACGCCGCAATCGAAGCCGGCGCTCCCGAGAACTGCGTGCAGTGGATCGAGCATCCGTCCATCGAAGCCACCGGCGCGCTGATGAAGCACCCGGGCATCGCCACCATTCTGGCCACCGGCGGCCCGGGCATGGTCAAGGCCGCGTACTCCTCCGGCAAGCCGGCCCTCGGCGTCGGCGCGGGCAACGCTCCGGCCTACATCGACAAGGATGTTGACATCGTGCGTGCCGCCAACGATCTGATCCTGTCGAAGCACTTCGACTACGGCATGATCTGCGCTACCGAGCAGGCCATCATCGCCGACAAGGCCATCTACGATCAGCTCATCAAGGAACTGAAGCACCGCAAGGCCTACTTCGTGAACGATGAGGAGAAGGCCAAGCTCGAGCAGTACATGTTCGGCTGCACCTCCTACTCCGGAAACAAGCCGGTCCTCAACTCCGTGGTCCCGGGCAAGTCCCCGCAGTACATCGCCAAGGCCGCAGGCTTCGAGATTCCGGCCGACGCCACCATCCTCGCCGCGGAATGCAAGGAAGTCGGCGAAAATGAGCCGCTGACCATGGAGAAGCTCGCCCCCGTTCAGGCCGTGATCAAGAGCCCGAACAAGGAAGACGGCTTCAAGATGTGCGAAGAGATGCTCAAGCACGGCGCAGGCCACACCGCGGCCATCCACACCAACGACCAGGCCCTGGTCCGCGAATACGGCCAGCGCATGCACGCATGCCGCATCATCTGGAACTCCCCGAGCTCCCTGGGCGGCGTGGGCGACATCTACAACGCCATCGCACCGTCCCTGACCCTGGGCTGCGGCTCCTACGGCGGAAACTCCGTGTCCGGCAACGTCCAGGCCGTCAACCTCCTCAATATCAAGCGCATCGCTCGAAGGAACAACAACATGCAGTGGTTCAAGATTCCGGCCAAGACCTATTTCGAGCCGAACGCGGTCAAGTACCTGCGCGACATGTACGGCATCGAAAAGGCCGTCATCGTGTGCGACAAGGTCATGGAGCAGCTCGGCGTGGTCGACAAGATCATCGACCAGCTGCGCGCACGTTCCAACCGCGTGACCTTCCGCATCATCGACTACGTCGAGCCGGAGCCGAGCGTCGAGACCGTCGAGCGCGGCGCCGCCATGATGCGCGAGGAGTTCGAACCGGACACCATCATCGCAGTCGGCGGCGGTTCCCCGATGGACGCTTCCAAGATCATGTGGCTGCTGTACGAGCACCCGGAAATCTCCTTCTCCGACGTTCGCGAGAAGTTCTTCGATATCCGCAAGCGCGCCTTCAAGATTCCGC
>CAVEVJ010000027.1:0-5204 GCA_963619075.1 Acidaminococcaceae bacterium | reverse complement strand
CTGCGAGGTCGGAAGAGGCTGTTCATCGCGGCGCAGATCCTGTTCATGGTCGGCTCAGCTCTCTGTGGTTTTGCGCATACGATGGTGCTTCTCATCGTCGGCCGCGCCATCGCGGGGCTTGGCGGAGGCGGACTCATCGTGTTGTCGCAGGCCATCGTCGCTGACGTGATTCCCGCCCGCAAACGCGCGCTATATCTCAACGTCATGGGCATCGGCTGGGCGCTTCCCATGCTGGTGGGCCCGCTGTTGGGAGGTCTGTTCACCGAACATCTCAGCTGGCGATGGGCATTCTGGGTCAATATCCCGTTGACCATCGTCTCGGTTGCCATGTGTGCGTGGCTGCTGCCGAAATACCCCAACCATGCCAGTCTGCGTCGGTTCGACGCGCTTGGCACGTTGACCATTTCCGTGAGCATCATCGCTCTCGCGCTCGCCACCTCATGGGGAGGCGTGCAATATTCATGGACCAGCCCGATCATCATCGGATTGCTGCTTGCCACCATTATGTTCGCGGCGTTGTTCGTATTCGTGGAAAAGCGCGCGGCCGAGCCGGTCATGCCGATATTCCTGTTCCGCAATCGCAATTTCGTATTGGCCACGGTCGGCGGATTCATCGTCCTGTTCGCCATGATGGCCGCCATGTCGTATCTGCCGACCTATTTCCAACTGGCGCACGGCATGGGCGCTACCGCGGCGGGATACATGGAAGTGCCCATGTCCATCGCGTATCTTGTAGCATCGCTGATTTCCGGCGCGTTGATCGCCAAAAGCGGCAAATATAAGAAACTTATGGCGGTGAGTTTCTTCATAGCCACCATCGGAGCGCTCGCCTTGTGCACGCTGCGTGCTGAAACATCGCCATACGTCGCATGCATATACATGAGCGTGCTCGGCTTCGGTATGGGACTTAGTTTCGAGATTCTGGTGCTCATCGTGCAGAATGAGTTTCCTGCCGCGGTCGTGGGCACTGCCACGAGCGCCACGAACTTCTTCCGTGAGATCGGCACCACGCTCGGCACCTCGGTCGCGGGAGCGATCTTTACCGGCAATCTCACCCGTCTGCTCGCCGAACGCATGCAGACATTCGGTGGCGAGGAGGTGCTCGGCGTGGATGCGAACTCGCTCACACCGGCAATCGTCCACGCACTGCCGGACGCCATACGGCAGACAGTCGCCGGCGCCTACAACGATGCGCTCGTGCCGCTGTTCGTTCTCATCGTGCCACTTGCGGTCGTGGCCGGCATCATGATGCTGCTGATGAAGGAGACGCCGCTGTCCGAGACGCTTGAAGGACGGTAGTCGGTGGATTCGCAACGGTAGATGGCAGCGAGCCGCAGCGTGTCTGTGTTGGGCATCTGTGTTGGGCATATTGGTGCCGTGCACGTACTTTTCAGTCAGATGCGGCACCAACGTCCACTCACGTCGATACGTGTGAAACGTGCCTGGATGCCACTTTGGTTCCTCTCTCCCAAGAATGGAATATCCCTAATTTAGGGGCTGATATTCCGGATAATTTGCGATGTGGAAGTTTGCCGAAACAAAATCTTCTTTCTCCATATAAGAGTCTAGCTTTCTTGGCGGAAGTTGTTGTAACGGCTCAATGACGACGTTTCATTATGGTTTGGATCTGACTACGGGTTCTGCATTGCGTTTGTACCGCACGGATGTATCGGGAATATAGTGATTTTGGGAGAGAAAAGGAGACCCCTATGATTGAGTTCCGCAAGAACCACGCCGTGGTGTACGCCGTCATCGTCGTTGCTCTCGGCATGGCTATCTCGCTTTTGATGTACTGGCTGGTCGAGATGGGTATTGACGCCGGAATGCCGAGCGCCCTTGCTGCAGCGGGTGCCATTCTGGTGAAGAGCATCCCCATCATCGTTGCCGTGGCGTTTTTGGCCGTGACGGGCAGAATTGGCCTGATTCGTCTTCGTGGAACTGGATTCGGACACGGTCTGGTATGCGGTATGGCTCTGATCGTGCTCTTTTGCGTCATGGGTCTCTATGCCATTGCGAATGTTGCCGCGGGTGAAGCCGCGGTCAATACACCCGTTATTGTTAAGGTGCTGTTCTACTTCCTGCTGGTGGGTGTCGGTGAGGAGTTCCTGACGCGTGCCGTGGCCGGCGAGACCTTGCTTGAGCATTTCGGCCTTACTCATGTGGGGACGGTGAAGGCCTGCGTGGTGTCGGGCGTCATTTTCGGTGCGATGCATGTGGTGAACATCTCCTCCATTGCCGATGTGCCGGATGTGGCCATGCAGATGCTGTTTACTGCCGGTATGGGCATGCTTTTTAGCGCCATCTATTTCCGATGCGGTAATATCTGGGCGACTGTGGTCCTGCACATGCTGTGGGATGCGTCGCTTTTTTCCGTCACGACTTCGTCCGATTTCACCAAGGCGGCGAGCTCGTCGACCTCCGTTGGCAGCGGCAATCCCATTGGGAGCGTTGTCATCGTTGCGGTGTTCGTGGGCATCTCGCTGTTCCTTTTGCGTAAGAGCAGGGCCGCGCAGGTGCGGGAGGCTTGGGCAGGCGTGATTGAGATGCCTGTGGATGGTGAGTGATCTTCGACGAGTTTTGCGTTCGTCTTTGCGTTTGCTCTTTCGCACCTGTTCTCGCCTTTGCCTTTTGCGTCCTGATTCCTCCAGTGACTGGATAAATCATCCTGCCGGGATGTCCCCTAGCGGGCTAATTACTCCAGTGGGTGGAGGTTTCGTCTTTCTGATGGGTTTGTCAGCGGGATGATTCGTCCAGCCACTGGATGAGTCGGTACGCCAAGATGTTTCCAAACGGGCTGAATCCTCCAGTAGGTGGCGGTTTTAGTTCTCTGGGATGTCCGTTAGCGGGCTAATTTCTCCAGTAGGTGGGTGTTTCTTCCCGCGGAGAGTCTTCTTAACGTCCGGTTTTCTCCAGTCGCTGGCGATTTTTGGCGCCTGAGGAGCCTCTAAACGTCCAGATACTTCCAGTGACTGGATATTTTGCCCTCCTGAAGGACTCCAAGCGTCTCGATTTCTCCAGCGGCTGGAGGTTTTCGGCCTTTGCGGAGTTCTTCAGCGTCCTAATTCCTCCAGCGGCTGGATGAATTATCCCGTTTTATGATGCCTGAACGAGATGATTCCTCCAGTGACTGGATATTTTGCCCCTCTCCCTCTGAGCAGAGAGCCAGAGAGCATGCAGAGATATGGCAGAAATTGCATTAGGACAGCCGTGGTCATCCTGCCGATGACGGTTTCCTGATATCATATGGGTTAACAAACGGTTTATCCCTTCGCTGGCTTTTACGCTTGCCCCACGTTCGCGATGTTGCGGATGCGGAGTCCAGGATTATCGGCTTTCTCTCGGAGAAAGGATGTTCATCATGACATCGCAAAGAAAGATCGGCATCATCGGTTTGGGTCATGTCGGAGCCCACGTTGCGAACAGTCTTCTTTTGCAGGGCATCGCGGACGAGCTGTATCTGTGCGGACTGCCCGACCAGAAGATCATTTCGGAAGCTCAGGACCTGCACGATTCCTTGAGCTTCGTGCCCTACAACACTCGAATAATCAATTGCAGCAACCGCTATGAGGAGCTCGCGAAGTGCGACATCATCGTCAACTCGGTAGGCAACGTGGCCCAAGTGGCGCAAAGCCGCGATGGTGAGCTTTTTGCATCCACGGAATCCGCCAAGACTTTCGTGGAAATCATTGTCGCCGGCGGCTTCGATGGCGTGTTGGTATCCGTATCCAACCCCTGCGATGTGGTATGCACGTCAATCTGGCATCTGACCGGCTATAACCCCTCCAAGATCGTCGGCACGGGTTGCCTGTTGGATTCCGCGCGACTGCGCAGCGAGATTTCCAAAGTGACTGGTGTAAGTCCTAAATCCGTCCATGCATACATGATCGGCGAGCATGGTTTCTCGCAGATAGCCGCATGGAAGTCCGCCAATATCGGCGGGAAATCCATCGATGAACTCGCCATGGAAGATCCCGAAAGATACGGTTTCGACCAAGCGGAAGTGGAGGAACGCGCCCGCAAGGGTGGTTACGTGACCTTTGCGGGCAAGGGATGCACGGAATACGCCGTGGCCAACTGTACGGCGCGTCTGTGCGCGGCCATCCTGCACAATGAGCATGCGGTCCTGTCGGCTTCCACGCTGATGACCGGCCAGTACGGTGAGGAAGGTGTCTTCGCATCGTTGCCATGCCTTATCGGTGCGGAGGGTGTCGAGCATGTTTTCACACCGGAACTTTCCGACGCAGAGCTGGAGGGCTTCCACAAGAGTTGCGACCACATCAGGGAGAACATCGCAAAGCTGCCTTGGTGGTAAGGCTGTTCCACTTTGTTCGGCAACTTTAGGAGAAGCTGAACGATGGTGTTGAACCACACCTCCGATTGTTGATCTGAATTTCTCAGCCCAATAATCGGGGGTGCACGGTTCGGTTCAGTCACTTCTGTCCTCAAATAGATGGCATTTATAAATGGGGGTATAATCCAATCTCAAAAAGGTGTTTTTTGGTTTATAGTCTCCGAGTGCAACCAGAAGCATCCGGTATCCTGTGTTTTTCACCGAAGCTGGTGTTTCAGGTCCTCCGGGAAGTTTGATCGAAAGACGCTTATTTTTGGGGAAATGGCAGGTGCTCGGCATGGCTGATGATGTGAGAGAAAGACTGGCGAACATTCCGATAGGGAATCTCAACCTAGGCGACGTGAAGTTGCGCAGGGCCATTATCCGTGCCGGCTATCGTTCCATTGTTGAAGTGCTTGATCTGTCTGAGAAGGAGATAGAAGACAAATTCGATTCTGATTACGACACTGTTGCTCTCATCGTCGAGATGCAGGAAAAGTATCATGACGATCCCACGGCGTTTGCCGACTCCGTGTCCGACAAGGAAATCGCAAATGTCGACAAGACTGACAGACCAGTCCAGAGATACGCCAGTGCGGGGCATGAGTCAGCGAATTACTCGGCGGTTCAGAGGACAGCACGCCCGTATTACGGGATGAGTGGCTTCGGATCGTTGCCAGTGTCGTCATTCTCTGAGTCGCTTCTGGAATTTGAAAGACGCGCAAAAGATGTTTTCGATGAACTTGAAGACAGATGCGATGACGTTATGGTGTATCAGGCGTTCGGTGAGTTCTCGACTGAATTCGAGGACATAAGCGATGCGTTCGGTGCGCTTTTTCGCTACTACTCGAACAGACTCCAAGATGCGTTGAAT
>CAVEVJ010000026.1:0-2152 GCA_963619075.1 Acidaminococcaceae bacterium | reverse complement strand
AGAAATACTTCGACCTGTCCGACGCCGAAGTGACCTCCATCGACGAGCTCAACTCCTTCAAAGCACTCAAATCCGTAGCCGACGGCATTCAAAAGCACAAGGACGAGCTCGGCGTTCAGGGAGCCTTCACCTCCGCGGGATTCGACTCCTCCTCCGACTGGCGATTCAAGAGCCAGCTCGCAGGCGTGCCGCTCTACTACGAATTCAAGGCGGACGGCATCACCGAACAGCCGGCCACGATCACCGGATCCACACTGCAGAACTTCAAGAACATCTTCGACCTGTACATCACCGACTCCACCGTCGAACCCACGCAGCTGAGCTCCAAGACCGGTGACGACGCCAACTCCGAATTCGCATTCGGCGACGCGGTGTTCTACCAGAACGGCACATGGGCATGGACCGACCTGTCCAACGCGGGCGTCGAATCCGACAACGTTGGCATGCTGCCGATCTACGTGGGCGGAGAAGGCGAGGAAAACCAAGGTCTGACCACCGGCTCCGAAAACTACTGGTGCATCAATTCCAAGGCATCCGACCTCGACAAGCAGGCCACCGCGGACTTCCTCGAATGGATGATCACCTCCGACGACGGCAAGAACGCGCTCGCCGTCGAAATGGGATTCTCCACCCCGTTCAAGACCTTCTCCGACGTCAAGACGGAGAATCCGCTGATCGACGCCTACTCCGAATCGCTGAAGGAAGGCAAGGAATCCGTTCCGTGGACCTACACCATGATTCCGTCCGAACAGTGGAAGAACGATCTCGGCTCCGCGCTGCTTGAATATGCGCAGGGAACCGGCGACTGGGACGCGGTCAAGAGCGCCTACGTGGACGGATGGGCCAGCGAATACGCGGCGGCGAACGAAAGCTGACGCGGTGAATCCGGCGAAATAGGCCGTCTCACAATGTAAGGCGATCAATTGAAAGGCACGTGTTTTGGCACGTGCCTTTCCTATACTTGGGGTCACATCCGGCGTTCGCCGGAGCAGCTGGATATTCGTACCTAACGTTTAGGGAGTTCCATGAACAAGGCAATCATCACCGTCGTCGGCCAGGACACTGTCGGCATCATCGCACGCGTCTGCACCTACCTATCCGAACACCAGATCAACGTGCTCGATATCTCTCAGACCATCATCGACGGTTTCTTCAATATGATGATGATTGTCGATTACTCCAATGCCGACAAGGAATTCGGCGAGACCGTCAACGATCTCGAAAAGCTCGGCGACGAGATCGGCGTGCGTATCCGCTGCCAGCGTGAGGAAATCTTCACCAAGATGCACCGCGTCTGATAGGGGAGAAGAGGAATACTTATGCTGAATATCATGGAGGTCCACGAGACCAACCAGATGATCGAGCAGGAAAAGCTCGACGTTCGTACCATCACCATGGGCATCAGCCTGCTGGATTGCGCGGCCGATAGCGTCGACGAGGTCTGCAGCAACATCTACAACAAAATCACCACGTATGCCAAGGATCTCGTCTCCACAGGCAAGGCCATCGAACGTGACTTCGGCATTCCGATCGTCAACAAGCGAATCACCGTCACTCCGATCTCGCTGGTTGGCGCAAGCTCCTGCAAGAGCTCCGACGACTTCGTGAAGATCGCGCACGCGCTCGACAGCGCCGCCAAGAAAGTCGGCGTCGATCTGATCGGCGGTTATTCCGCACTCGTCTCGAAGTCCATGACTCCGGCCGAGGAAATGCTCATCCGTTCCCTGCCGAAGGCACTGTCCGAAACCGACATCGTGTGCTCGTCCGTGAACGTGGGATCCACCAAGACCGGCATTGACATGAATTCCGTCGAACTGCTCGGACATATCATCAAAGACATCGCGCACGCCACCGCCGACAACGACTCCTACGGTTGCGTCAAATTTGTGGCGTTCTGCAACGCTCCTGACGACAACCCGTTCATGGCGGGCGGCTTCCACGGCGTGACCGAAGGCGACGCTGTGATCAACGTCGGCGTTTCCGGCCCGGGCGTGGTCTCCCGTGCCCTCGACGAGGCCAAAGGCAAGAACTTCGAATTCCTGTGCGAAACCATCAAGCGCACCGCGTTCAAGATCACGCGCGTCGGCCAGCTGGTGGCTCAGGAAGCGTCCAGCCGACTCGGCGTTCCGTTCGGCATCATCGACCTTTCCCT
>CAVEVJ010000025.1:0-6857 GCA_963619075.1 Acidaminococcaceae bacterium | reverse complement strand
AACCAATATGCTCGACTATTGGCGTCGGATTTTCAGCAACGGCTTCGTGCCGGGGGAACGAGTCCTTCGGCGGGTGGCCGGCGACGAGTCCAAGGCCGATACTGATTCGCACAGTGAGCCAAATGCGCTCTGAAGTGACTTTTCAGTGGTAAAACCATGGGTAGTGTGTTCGCCGAACGTGTGACGACGTGTACCCGACGTGTGCGCCAGGCGCGAGACCGTGCCGGTGTATGGAACATGATGTTTTAAGGCGAACCGAAAGGCATGACAGGGAGGTTGCAATGATCAACGAGGCATATAAGGCGATGCTCGGCGGCAAGTCCGTTATCCGCGAGCTGAGCGAATACGCCACCAAGCGTGGCGCTGAAATCGGCTATGAAAACGTGTTCGATTTCTCCCTCGGCAATCCGAGCGTGCCATGCCCGCAGAGCTTCACCGATGCCATGATCGACCTGTATAAGGTCTCCGAACCGGTGGCATTGCACGGATATTCGCCTTCTCTGGGCATTCCGTCGGTGCGCGAGGCGATCGCCGACAGTCTCAACCGACGCTTCGATATGGACTACACGGCCAACCATATTTTCCCGACCACAGGTGCGGCCGGCGCCTTGGCCCATGCATTGCGCGTGGTGACCGCTCCGGGCGATGAGGTGATCACCTTCGCGCCGTATTTCCCCGAATACCAGCCGTATGTGAACGGAACCGGCGTTCACCTGACCGTAGTCCCGGCCGACACGGAAAACTTCCAGATTAACTTCGAAGCGTTCGAAGCCGCTCTGAACCCGGGTACCGCGGCGGTGCTCATCAACACGCCGAACAATCCTTCCGGAGCCGTGTATTCCGCGCAGACATTGACCCGACTTGCGCAGATTCTGCTGGACAAGCAGCGCGAATACGGTCATGACATCTTCCTGATCTCCGACGAACCGTACCGTGAGATCCTGTTCGACGGAGGGGAGCAGCCGTATCCAAGCAAGTTCTACGACAATACGCTTTCCTGCTATTCGTATTCCAAGTCGCTGAGCCTGCCGGGCGAACGTCTCGGATATGTGGCGGTGAGCCCGCGTGCAACCGATGCGGAGCTGATCGTTCCCATGTGCGGCCAGATCAGCCGTGGCACCGGCCACAACTGCCCGGGATCTAGCGTGCAGTTGGCGGTGGCGAAGATCGTGGATGAGACGAGCGATCTTTCCGTGTATGAGAAGAACATGAATCTTCTTTACGATGCGTTGGTGCGTCTTGGTTTCGAAGTGGTGCGTCCGGGCGGTACGTTCTACATTTTCCCGAAGGCGCTTGAGGAGGATGCGAACGCATTCTGCATGAAGGCCAAGGATTACGATCTGATTCTCGTGCCGTCCGACAGCTTCGGGGTTCCGGGCTACTTCCGTATGGCGTACTGCATTGATACGGAGAAGGTGGAACGTTCCATCGCGGCTCTTGAGAAGTTCGTGCACGAGGTGTACGGCCGCTGAGCGCATTGCGGTCGTGTGAGGCTTTCGACTGTTTGTTGGCGGTCGGAATGCCTCTTTTTGTTGCGTTTGTTGTGTTTGTTGTGTTTGTTGCGTTTGCGATTCGTGCGTTGCCACGGCGATCGCAAACGTTTCAGAAGAACTTGAGCGCCCTCGCCACCTCGTCGACGATTTCGAACATGGCTTCCCTTGCGCGCTCTGGCTCGCCTTTTGCGATTGCGTCCGCCACGGCGTCGTGCGCGTCAAGCGCGGCCGGCTTCGGTTTCATCGGGTATTTGCCGAGTTCCACTCGACCACGCAATACGGTGGCTATGGTGTCGGCGAGCGCCGCGAACAGCTCATTGCCGTTTTCGCGCAGTATCAGTGTATGGAATTCCACATCCAGATCGTGGAATTTCGCCAGTCCTGAGGAGCCTTCCTCGTTGGATTCGGCGTACTGTCTCATCTGTGCCGCGTAAACGGGGAATTTCGCCTTGACTTCGATTGATGCGAGTCGCGCCGCAGATGCCGCCGCCGCGGGCTCGACGGCGAGACGCAGCTCGGTGAGCGACGACAGTTGCTGCTCTCGTTGCGTCGAGTGCAGTCTCCATTCGATTACTTTGTGATTGAGCGCCTGCCATTCGTTGAACGGTCTGGCCACGAGTCCTACGCGGCGTCGTACCAGTACGGCGTCCATGGATTCGAGGGTTTTGGCGACTTCTCTGGCCACGGTTCGGGAGATTGAGAACCGGCTTTGCAGGTCTTCCAGAGTGAGGCTTTGTCTGGCCGGCCAGACGCCGTCGAGTATTTCAATGGCCAAGGTGCGACTTACGGCTTCCTGGAGGAGTTCTCCTCCCGTGTTCTCGGCGTTCTCGGTCATTGTTCCCTTTCTTGTTGAACTCCTATGAATCATAGCAAGTCGTATGTTTTTTCTAAAAAGTAGTACTTTTGAGTTGACAGGTAATACTTTTTAGGTTTATGATATTCCCATTCCGGTCGCGAGGCAGCGGCGGAAGGTCTTTTCAAAGGAGTGACAATGAGCATTCACGTAGTGGTGATGGGTGTTGCAGGATGTGGCAAGTCAACCGTGGCTGAAGCGATCCACGAACGACTGGGCTATGCGTACGCCGAAGGTGACGATTTTCATCCGCAGGCCAACATAGACAAAATGAGCGCCGGCATTCCTCTGACCGACGAGGACCGCTGGCCGTGGCTGGAGGTCATCAACAAGTGGATGGTGGCGCGCGAGGCGCTGGGTGAGAACACGGTCGTATCCAGCTCGGCCCTCAAACGCGGCTATCGCGAAGTGCTCGCCAAAGACGTTCCCGTCTTCTTCGTCCACCTCAGCGGAACCCATGAACTCATCCAACAGCGTCTGAGCGAACGTCAGGGGCATTTCATGCCGCCGGCGCTGCTGCCAAGCCAGTTCGCCATCCTCGAACCGCTCGCGGCGGGCGAGAACGGTGTGGAGATCTCCATCGAAGGCAGTGTTGACGACATGGTGGAACGTGCGCTCGACGCGCTGAACGATTACGCGGCGACCATTGCCGCGAAATCGCAGGAGCAGGCCGCGTAACGGGCATCAATCATAGGAAATTCAGAATCAAGGAGGATTCATGAATCTCATAGCGGCGGCGGTCATCGGCATCGCCATAATCGTTCTACTGATCGCGGTGTGCAAAGTGCACCCGTTCCTCTCCCTGCTGGCCGGATCCTTCGTTATGGCCGTATGCGCGGGTGTGGAATACGATCAGGCGTTCACGAGTTTCACATCGGGCGTCGGATCCACCATTTCCAATGTGGGCCTGTTGATCGCGTTCGGCTCGATTATCGGCACGATTCTGTTCAAGTCCGGCGGAGCCGACACGATCGTCGACACCATCATGGATAAGACCCCATTGCAGCGTCTGCCGTGGGCCATGGCGCTCATCGCGTTCATCGTCGGAATTCCGATGTTCTTCGAAGTTGGTGTGGTCATTCTCATTCCGGTCGTGCTCTTCGCCGCAAGGCGGGCCAAAGCGCCGGTCGTACTGCTGGGCATTCCCGCCCTTGCCGGACTCTCCACACTGCATGCATTCGTGCCGCCGCATCCCGGTCCACTCACCGCAATCGGTGCGCTCAACGCGAATCTCGGCATTACGCTTGGACTCGGCCTGCTTGTGGCCATTCCGACGGTCATCATTTCCGGTCCGTTGTTCGGTCGCCTTGCGGCCAAGTGGGTGCCGATCGCGGCTCCTGAAAACCAGGCCGAGGCGGAAGCTCCGAAAACCGCGGAAAATCGTCCTTCCTTCGCTACGGCGATCACGGTCATCCTGTTGCCGGTCGTGCTCATGCTCGCATCCTCTGTGGTTGATCTGACCGGACAAAGCGAAACCGCATGGGGACGTGTTCTCGCATTCGTCGGCACGCCACTCGTGGCACTGCTGCTGACCACGATTTTCGCGATGGTCGTGCTCGGATATGCGCAGAAATTCAGCCGCGACGCCGTCAACGGCATGGTCGGGCAGTCCTTCGGCTCGGTCGCGAGCATCATTCTGATCGTTGCCGCCGGCGGTGGTTTCAAGCAGACGCTCGTTGATTCCGGCATCGGTGATGTAATCGCCAATTCGATCACTGAATCGGCCATGAACCCGCTGATCGCAGGATGGCTGGTGGCCGTGCTCATCCGACTCGCCACCGGTTCGGCCACAGTGGCCACCGTCACCGCATCCGGCATCATGGTGCCGCTCGCCACCGGCATGAGCCCGACCCATCTGGCGTTGCTGGTGCTGGCCATCGGCGCGGGATCCGTGTTCTTCTCGCATCTGAACGACGCCGGATTCTGGCTGGTCAAGGAATACTTCGGCATGAGCGTGGGGCAGACGCTTAAGACCTGGTCGCTGATGGAAACGGTGCTGTCGGTGGTCGGCCTCGGATGCGTGATGCTGCTCTCGCTGGTCCTGTGAACCCGACGACGATTTTCCCACAGCTCGCCGCAATTCATCAACTCAATGCAACACAACTTAATACAGCAATCGCAAGAACCCGGATCCAACGGCGATTTATCGAACGCTTTATCGCAAGCCGTTGGCGGTCAAAGTAGAAAGAAGAACATCATGAAGCTTGGAATGATTGGCCTCGGACGAATGGGCGGCAATATGGCGAAGCGCATCGCGGCCTCGGGACATGAGGTCGTGGGCTACGACCAATCGCCCGAATCCGACCGTACGGTGGCAAGCCTCGAAGAACTTGTGGCGGCGCTCGACGCACCGCGAGTCGTGTGGGTCATGGTTCCCGCCGGAGCGGCCACGGACGGTACTGTGACGCGTTGTCGGAACTGCTTGAGCCGGGTGACATGATCATCGACGGTGGAAACTCCCGCTACACCGACGACGCCCGCCATGGGAAGGAACTCGCGGCCAAGGGCATTCGGTTCATGGACTGCGGCGTGTCCGGAGGCGTATGGGGCATTGACCGCGGATACGCCCTGATGGTGGGTGGCAGCGAGGAGGATTTCGAATCCGTAAAGCCCATATTCGAAGCGCTTAAGCCGGAAGGTGAAAGCGGCCTGGTGCTGGCTGGTCCGATCGGTGGGGGGCATTTCGCCAAAATGGTGCACAACGGCATCGAATATGGCATGATGCAGGCGTTCGGCGAAGGCTTTGCCACCATGGTCAAATCCGAACTGATCAATGATCCGGCTACAGTGATGTCTTCCTGGCGAGACGGTTCCGTGGTGCAGTCGTGGCTGCTGGACCTGCTGGCCATCGCGTTCAAGGCCGATCCGACGCTTGAATCCATGCCTCCGGTGGCCAATGAATCCGGCGAGGCGAAGTGGATGATCGAGGCAGCGCTCGAACTGGGCGTGCCCACTCCGGCCACGGCCGCCGCGTTGTATGCCCGCCAGTCCTCGCGTGGCGGTGGGGACGACATTCTGCGCGTGGTCTCCACCATGCGTGCCCAATTCGGCGGTCATGTTACCAAGATCGACGAAATAGCAACGCACTGAGCGCCTGCCTTTCCTTTCTCAGGTGCCCGTGGCGGGTGTGTGGCGGAGAATCTCCGTCGCGCACCCGTTTTTTGCAAGATTGTAGGCAGATTGTCAGGCACGGGTCGGGTCCTTTTGCCGAATAAGGAAGAACAGCGCGACGACCAGCAGCAAGATGGGATACTCGCTGATGAATCTCGCCGTTTTTGAGTTGTTTTCCGTAGTGAGGTTTGCGATGTTGTTTTCTGATTTTCTGCATCATTTGGCGGTAAAATGATGCAGAAAAGGAAACGATGATGCAGAAGGGCGGAGAGGGTGATGAGTTGTGCGCATATTTAATTACCTTGCATTGCCGGAAAGCCTTTGCTCGCCCGCGGTCACCAAGTTGCTGTTGGAGCTTCGGGAATGCAAAGGACGTCAATCGTTGTGGCTGACGGCCCGGCCGGAAACGCTGCGGTCCTTGCTTGAAGTGGCGAAGGTGGAAAGCGTGGGTGCGTCGAACCGCATTGAAGGCATTGCAACCACTCAGCCACGTCTACAGGGTATTGTGTTGCGCGACACTGAGCCACAGGGGCGCGACGAGCAGGAGATTGCCGGGTATCGTGATGTGCTTGCGCTCATTCACGAGCAGCATGACTACATTGAGGTGACGCCCAACGTTATTCTTCAATTGCATCGCGATCTTATGCGTCATACCTCGTTTTCCTTCGGCGGCCGTTGGAAAGATACGAATAATGTGATTGCCGGCGTCAACGCCAAAGGAGAGCGGATTACTCGTTTTGTGCCGATACCGGCAATCACCACGGCGGACGCGATGGAGCGGCTATGTGAAGCACTCCATGAAGGACTTGCGCAAGGTGACGGAGATCCGCTGCTTACCGTGTGCAGGTTCATATTCGATTTTCTGTGCGTTCACCCGTTCAACGATGGCAATGGACGCATGAGCCGGTTGCTGACAGTGTTGCTGCTTGAGCGGCTTGGGTACGAAGTCGGCGCATATGTCAGCATCGAACGTTTGATTGAGGACAATAAAACGCTGTAT
Organism: Acidaminococcaceae bacterium; assembly: GCA_963619075.1. GTDB lineage: Bacteria > Actinomycetota > Actinomycetes > Actinomycetales > Bifidobacteriaceae > Bifidobacterium. The sequence goes on along the minus strand of CAVEVJ010000025.1, from coordinate 400 downwards.
TACGAAGCTCTTGCTGCCAGTTCCTCAAGCTGGCAAGACGGTAATAATGATGAGGCGCCTTTCGTGCAATTCATGTTGGGAATTATATTGGCTGCGTATCGTGATTTCGCTGATCGGGTGGAGTCGATAAGCGGCAATGCGCGCCGTACCAAGGCGCAGCGTGTGGCGGATGTATTCGATCGTAGGCTTGGGAAAGTGACCAAGGCCATGATCCATGAGGAATGTCCGGATATCAGCTTGGTCACCATCGAACGCGCGCTTGCGGGACTTGTTGCCGAAGGGCGCATCCGTAAAGTTGGGGCCGGCCGCAACACTGGGTACGTTATGCGGGGATAAACCGCGTCAGGCGCGGGTCGGATCCTTCTGCCGAATAAGGAAGAACAGCGCGACGGCCAGCAGC
>CAVEVJ010000024.1:0-2135 GCA_963619075.1 Acidaminococcaceae bacterium | reverse complement strand
CTTCTTGACGACCTGGCCTGCGCCGAACGGAATGACCTCGACCGGCAGCGGGAACTTGCCGATGGTGTCGACCACCTTGGATTCGTCGACGATCCAGACGATCTTGTCGGAGTTGGTGGCCACGATCTTCTCCCACAGCAGGGCGGCGCCGCCGCCCTTGATGCCGTTGAAGTTGCTGTCCACTTCGTCGGCGCCGTCGATGGTCACATCGATGTGGTCGACGTCGTCGATGTCGACGATCTTGATGCCGTAGCCTTCAGCCTGTTCCTGGGTGCGACGGGAGGTGGTGACGCCGGTGAATTCCAGGTCTTCCTCCTTCACGCGGCGGCCGAGCTCGTCGACCAGGAAACGCACGGTCGAGCCGGTGCCTAGACCTGCGGTCATGCCGTTCTGAATCAGCTGTGCCGCTTCGATACCAGCCGCCTTCTTCAGGGCGTCCTGCTGTGCCTTGTCCATAATGCTCCTTCGATATGGGGTTAAGTCCGTTCCCATACTATCGGATGCGTTGATTTTTGTGCGATTTTAGGCACATTGTGTTGCCTGGGACGCATATTGAGCCGATGGTACGCCGGTGTTATGCCGGCAGATATGTTTCACAGGGTGTTTCACGCATGTTTGACGGCGAATGGTGCCTCGTCAAGTATCAGAATGCCGTCGCCGGTCACGTAGCCTTCCACGGCTATGTAGCCTCGAATCAAGCGCGGCTTGCCGTCGAAGGTGGGGCTGGAGTTCGGCGGGGGAGTGAATCGTACCGTTCCGGAAACCGACAATCCCGACGGACTGGGGCGATGCGGCAGTTTAGGCAGATCGGCGAGGGCGTCCTGCGGTTGTTGCGGCGTTTGAGTTGCGGATTGCGGCGATTGCAGGTCCGCCTGCGTATCTTCCTGCATATCGGAGGAAGACGTTTGCACATCCATGCCGTCGTTTTCGTTGCCGCTGCCGGCTTCCTTGTCTGCCGGCTTCTCGCCCTCACGTGGGAAATAATCGTGCTTGACCAGCATCTGCGCATAGGATTGATGCACGCCGTTGATCGGCAATACCCTGGTCGGTTCGGTCTCCATTACAGCGGTGGCTTCCAGGTCGGGATTGCTTGGCGCCTCGTTCTCCGCAGCCTGTTCGGGAATGCCATACCCTTCCGGCTCAACCAGCATTTCGGTGATGGACTGGGCGTGCGTCTCCGGATCGGAAATCCGCAGCAGCTCATCCGCGAGAGAGGCTTCCGATTGGACTTTCGCAAGGCTTCCGGTGACGGTGGAATCTGTGGTGCGTCCCAGATGATATTCGTCCGTGGATATTCTGCCGTCGAGCAGCATCCTGGCATCTTCTGGAACATCCGTTCCCTGTGAATACTCGGAGGCGAGCAGCGACTGCCATCCCTCTTTCGGCAGATATCCGTCACGTACCTTGGAACGGCAGTCCCCGGCGTAGGTGCGTGCCAGCTCGTCCACCTTCTCGTTGCCGGCGTTTCCGGCATGCCCCTTGACCCATGCGAATTGAACGGATCCAGGACGTTTGGAAAGCTCGTCATCGATCGCACGAATCAACTCGGCGTTCTTCACCGGTTTTTTCTGCGAATTCTTCCAGCCGTTCTTCTTCCAGCCGTGCACCCACTTGGTGGAACAGTTGATCGCATACTGGGAGTCGGTTTCAATGATCAACGGTTCGGAACCCGGATGCGCACGCAGCGCTTCCAATACGGCGCAAAGCTCCCCGATCTGATTGGTGCCGTTCGTCGCGCCGCCGGCATCGCAATCTCCGGCATGCCTATGCTCGTCATCGGAGGGGGTGCCGTGGTCGGCCCAGGCCCAACCCATCGGACCGTTCGGATTGCCCAGCGCGGAACCGTCTGTAGAAACCGTAATCGTCATGTTTCTACCCTACGAAATCCGCGCGACTCAAAGGAAAACGGCAATAGGAAAATTAACGATAGGGAAAGCGGCTATAAAAAATCGGCAATGGAAAATCCCGCCTTCATCCGAATCCGAAATGGAACTCAGACAAAGACGGGATTGCGTCACAGGTTCTCGTCAATCGACGTGCGTATGCCGTGACGTCAAGCAAACGCCACGGCATACAACGGATGTCACTCGGACAGCGCCTTGTCCACGACCTCGGTGGCCTCGGCGAGCACCTTG
>CAVEVJ010000023.1:0-3472 GCA_963619075.1 Acidaminococcaceae bacterium | reverse complement strand
CGACACATCGCTCAGCGAGAAGATGATGTTCAGATCCGGCACACCCCAGCCTTCGCTGTCGCTGGTGTCGAGTCCCTGGGAAGCGAAGGTCAGATACGTCGTGTAGATCACGTTCTCACGATTGTCCTTGGCGTACGTGGCATCGGAGCCGTTGCCCTCAGGCGTCTCGCTATCGTATTCGTAAATGCCTCGCACGGTGAACGTGTACGTTGTGGAAGCGTCGGTCGGATTGCCGACGGTCACTTCATCGCCGACCTTGAGATCGTTCTTATCGGCCAGAGCCCTGGAAATCAGCACGCCCTTGCCGGCCGTCTGATAGCTCAGGTGTTTGCCCTGCACAACCTTGTAGTATCCATATTCGTTGAGTCTTGCGGCATCAAGCGTGTAGAAGGCCTGCAACGTCAGGTTGCCGCCGGTCTTGTCTTCGCTCGTTTCGGTTTCGGCATCGATAGCCTGCAGAGAATCGCTGCTACGCACAGGAATGGAAGTCGCGATCGTGTAATCGAACGAAATACTTTCGTTCTGCACGGCTGTGGCGTACTCGCTGTACTTCGCCCAAGTCAGGTAATTGTCGGTGTAGCTGGAATCGGCGCCGTCTCGCTTCGCCTTGGTCTTCGCATTCGGCCGGATCGTAAGCGATGCCGTCTGCGACTGGTACGTTTCATTATTGGCGGTTTCGTCGGCTCGAAGGACCGCCAGGTCCACAGCCGCCGAGAACGTCACCAGCAGTGTGAGCAAGGCGATCAGCGCGGTACGCCATTTGACGCGGCCGAGCGCGGCCCATGCGTTCTTTAGAACGAACATGCGGTACTTCTCCAGTTCTCTGTTTGTAGTGCGTCGGCGTTTTTGCCGACGTCAACGTTGGCCGGGACGCGCGCGCAGCAAGGCAGGCCCGAAGCGCATAATGCGTCCCGTACGAACATCATGGTCACTCAACGTGATTGTTTTCTTGCGCAATACTGTTATACCCCTGCGTGAAGTCTGAATGATTCCTGAAAATCGTATGTCGGGTGGTGTCTGGTGATGTTGAGTGTGCGATGTTGAGTATGATTGCGCTCGCCGTTACGATTGGTAACGATGAAGAAGAACGAATCGAATAATCCGTTTGGCGGACGGGACGGCCTTTCCTCCGGGCTCGTACGGGACTTTGACGGAAGTGTGTCTGAAATCTATTCCGCTGAGGGTTCCCTGGGTGCCGAATCGGCTGTGGGCAGTGTGACCACGGGGAGGACTGGCGGAAAAGCGTGGAATCTTTCACGTTTCACGTTCCCTTCATGCGCGATGTTGGGCGTTCTTCTTGCTACGGCGGTCGTGTTCCTCTGGTTTCCAAGCGGTTCCGCGGCCTGGCTGAATCCTTTGCAGGAGATTGATGCGCCTGCCCACTACTACTTCATCCGCAAGATTCTCGATGAGGGTATCGGCGCGGCCACGCATCTGTGGCCCAACGACGAGTATTACCCTCCGTTGTTCCATCTGCTTGCCGCAGGTTTGATTAGAATTGCCGGTTTCTTCGGACTGAACGTTTCGGTGTATGCCGCGTTCAACATGGTATGGCTTGCCACGTCAGGCTTGATCTGGCCGGTGGCGATGCAGCTTTTCGCGTCGTATTTCACCATTCGTCGTTCTTCCTCCAGGTCTTGGCCGTCCGCGCATCCTTTTCCGTGCGTCATGGCGATCATCGTGCCTTTGCTTGCCGTTGCGTCGGCTTGCCATCCGTTCCAGATGCTCGCTTCGGGGCCTTTGATAGCGTTCGGCCTGGCCACCACGCTTCTGCCGTTTTGGCTGTATTGCACGCTTCGGCTCATGGACGCCGTCACTTACCGCGTTCATGTGGCCAAGTGGGTCGTATGGTTTCTCGCTACCGCAGGTATATGCGTTTTCGCTCATCCCCGCATTGCGTTCACCTGGCTGTTGCTGATGGCTCCGTTTGCGTTGACTCGTCTGCCTTGGAAGGCGATTGCTGCGCTTGTGGTCGCTGCGTTGCTCGGTGCCGGTGCGCTGCTGGTGTACATGATGTTCAGCTATAAGTCTGATCGTTATTTCGATCCGTCGAGCTGGTTCCATACTTTTGCGCCGAATCGAACGGTTCCCGAAGCATTGCGTATCTACGTTACGGAAAACATTTCCGGCGCACAGGGCTGGTTTATGGCCGTGGTCGTTGTGGTCGCGCTGATTGTGAGCGTCGTTGCGGCTGCATGTCCGCGTCTTTTCCTGCCGAATCGCATGTCCGAATGCTCCCGATTGCGTGCTGATGCGATTGCCGTGACGCTGTCGTTCTTCCTGGTCGGATTGGTGTACGTATGCTCGACTGCGCTCACCGGCTGGTTCCCGAACATTGTTACCGCGGTTTGGTATCGCGCCGAAACCAGGCCTTTGACCATGATTCCGTTCGGCGTGCTGCCGTTGATCATCTTTGCGGCCGCGGTGATTTTCCGTGGAACAAGTGCCAGTTCCAAGCGCAGACCCATGTCGGTTCGTGTGCTTGACGACGTTACGACTGCGGTCGATGGCGGTTATGCCGATACCGTTCGTGTGCGCGGCATTGTGATTCGGACCACGACGATTGTCGTGCTTGCGTCGCTTGCGGCGTGCTGCCAGTTCAACAATACGGTTCGTGCCGGTTTGTCGGATTCCGTCTATGCAAATATGACGATTGACGATGTCCAGCCGGAGGAGCAGCTGACGGCCACGAAGGAGAAGATCCTTGAGAGGATGGTTAAGGAGGTCGGCACTGATTCCGTGGTGGTCTCCGATCCTTTGAACGGTTCCATGTATGCGACCGCCATGTATGGCGCGGATATGCTGTTCCCGATCTACAATCCGAAGTCGGAGAAGAACGGTGCGATTTTCGGTCAGACGGAGAACGCGTTCGCTTCCGGCAACGGTGATGAGTTGCTGAATACGGTTTGCCCGCTGAGTGAGAACGGCGACGCCTACTTCCTGAGCATGGGCGAGCAGGCTCCGAGTCTGCAGATGTTCACGTTCAAGGAGCAGTATTACACGTTCCATGATCAGAATCTGATTGATGGCTATGTTGCCGATGGCACGATGACGATGGTTCAGGATTATTCGGATCTGTCGAAGGATTCCGATGGCTGGGCTCTGTACCAGTTCAGTTGCCACTGATGTGCTGCTTGACTCTTGACGTAGCCATGTTCGTATTTATTTCGATTTCCGCACGTCGATAGAGTTATTCGATTGATCATGCCCGGGTTGCGTTTGTTGCGTGCCCGGGTCTTGTTGTGCCTGGTCTTTGTTGTGCGATGCGTCCGGTTTCGTGTTCCGTGGGTTGTTTTCCGGATGTCTCCGGACGTTTTTGCGTGTTTTTTTGTTTTCCCGGGGTTTTCGTTGCGTGTTCCGTGGCCCGTCCGTGTGTGCGACACGCCCGGGTTGGTGGTTTCGGGGTGTGGTTTTCGGGTTCCGTGGTTGGTTTTGGGTGCGTGTTTCGGGTTTCGTCCGTGTTTCCCGGGTG
>CAVEVJ010000022.1:0-32836 GCA_963619075.1 Acidaminococcaceae bacterium | reverse complement strand
GATTTGCCGGAATCGTTGAAGCCGAAAGCCTGGCTTTGGTCGCCGGTCCACGGCAGCGGCACACGGCAACCGTCGCGTCCTTTGAACGTATGGTGATTACGTTCCCAGATCGGATCCTGCAATTCTTCCGGACGCAGATCGAAATCTTCAGGAAGTCCAAGCTCCTCACCTTGGTAGACGAAGGCGGTACCGGGCAGCCCCAGCATGATCAGGGCAGCGGCACGCGCACGTCGCGCGGCGGATGCCGGGCTGATAGGCGGATTCTTGCCGTCGGATGTAACCCACGCTTCGATATCCGTACCGGATGGCACGCCAAGTCGGGACGCTATACGTGGAACATCATGATTGCCGAGCACCCAGGTCGGTGCTGTGCCGGCTTCGATGGCATATCGTCTTGTCCGTTCGATGGTTTGACGATATTCGTCTCGATTCCATGCCGCCTTTTCAAGGGAGAAATCGAAGATGGCACCGAGCTCGTCCTGATGGGCGTATTGGAATACACGTTCGCTGAATGGTGTCCACGACTCCCCGACCGCATATTTCGCGGGCTGGTATTCGTTGAACAGCTCACGCCATTCTCTGTAAATGTCATGGACCGCGTCCCTGTCCCACATCGGGTCGGAACCGTCCGTGGCTTGCGGATACATCTTGGTCGGGTCAGGCCGATCACGCAATGGCTCGCGCAGATCCTTGGCAAGACCGTGGGAAACGTCGATGCGGAAGCCGTCCACGCCTTTGTCGCACCAGAAACGCAATACGTCAAGGAATTCCGCGTGCACTTCCGGATTGTCCCAGTTGAGGTCGGGCTGCTCCTTGGCGAACGTGTGCAGGTAATACCAGCCGTCGCCGCATGGCTCCCATGCGGAACCGCCGAAATTGCTCAGCCAGTTGGTCGGAGGGATCTCACCATGCTCGCCTTTGCCTCGATGGAACACGTAGCGGGCGCGCTCCGGCGATTCGGGAGCCGCATGCAAGGCCTCTTGGAACCAGCGGTGCTGGTCGGAAGTATGGTTCGGCACAATATCGATGATGACTTTGATACCGAGTTCGTGCGAACGTTTTACCAGCTCGTCGAATTGCGCCATCGTGCCGAACCGGGGATCGACGGCCCGATAATCGGCCACATCGTAACCACCGTCCGCCAACGGCGAAGGATAGAACGGCGAAAGCCAAATCGCATCCACACCGAGTCGGCTCAAATAATCGAGTTTGCCGATCACGCCCGCAAGATCGCCTTCGCCATCGCCATTCGCATCGGCGAAGGAGCGCGGATAAATCTGATAGACGACTGCGTCGCGCCACCAATCGGCACCGGACTTGGATTCGGAGAACTCGTTCTCCGTGAATTTCGGATTGGAATGTACGGAAAAATCAACCATGAAAATCACCCCTTGACGGAACCTGCCAGCATGGCGCGGATGAAGTAACGCTGCAAGAAGATGAACAGCAGCATGGTCGGTGCCATGATGAGCAGCGCACCCGCGTTGAGCAGCACCACGTCCGTCTGATACTGGCCGACGAATGCCTGCAGAGCGCCGGCCATGGTGCGCTTGTTCGGGTCGCTTTCCAGCACCACCGCCAGAAGGAACTGATTCCACGTGGCGAGGAACGTCAGAATACCGAGCGAGGAGATGGCAGGCAGTGCCAGAGGAAGCTGGATCGAACGGAATGTACGGAAGTATCCGGCACCGTCAATACTGGCGGCCTCCATCAGATCTCGCGGCATCTGCTCGAAGCAGGAACGCATCCACACAATGCCGAAGGGAATGTTCAGACCGATCAGCGGCAGAATCAGCGCAAGACGGGTGTTGAGAATTCCCATGTCGCTGATTTCGTAATACAGCGGAGTGACCATCGTTTCGAACGGAATCGTCAGACCTACCAAAAACAGGGTGTAAATCAGGCCTTTGCACGGTACTTTCAATTGGGCGAACGCATATCCGCCAAGCGAGCAGAAAATCACCACGCAAGGCACCACGACGATCACCAGGATGACGCTGTTCAGCAACAACGGTGTGATGTTGGCGATATTCCATGCGTCAATGAAGTTCTCCCAGTGCGGATGCGCGGTGAACTGAATGCCTTCCGGCATGGATCCTTGTGGCTGCAAGGCTGCGGAGAGCATGCTCAGGAAAGGCAGCACGCAGAACAGTACGGTCAGTGCGAGCATCGCGCCGCCGGCGATGCGAGTCGTTTTCGATTGCTGCATGGTAATCACTTCTTTCCGTTGACGAGTCGCTGCAAAGGTCCGACGACCAGCAGCACAAGCACCATCAGGGCCACGGCGAGTGCGGATGCGAGTCCCACGCTCTGCTGGGTGAACGCGAGTCGGTAGACCTGCACGCCGGGCACCATGGTTGAGGTTCCCGGGCCGCCTTGCGTGGACATGTACACCACGTCGAAGCTGGCAAGTGCGGAGATGATGGTCATGGTCAGGCATACGCCGATCTGCCCACGCAGTCCGGGCAGGGTGATGTGGAAGAGCTGACGCCACCAGCCGGCTCCGTCAAGGCTTGCCGCTTCGTAGAGCGACTGGTCGATGCCACCGATTCCGGAGAGCAGCAGCACCACGCAGAAGCCGAGCTGCAGCCAAAAGCCGATCACGCCAACGGCGTTGAGCGATGTGGATTGGTCGCCGAGCCACACGTGCGCGACGTCTCCGAGCCCAATCGTGCGAAGGATCTGGTTGACGGTGCCCTTGTCGGCGAGCATCCAGGTCCATGCCACGCCTGCCGCGGCTCCTGGGATGACTCGTGGCAGGAACAGGCAGACCTGTGCGAAACCGCGCCCCGTCTTGGATTTCATGTCTTTGATAAGCACCGCGATAATCAGGCCGATCACGATTGGGGCGATGGAGAAGAAGATGATCAGGTAGAACGAGTGAAGAATCGACCCGTACAGATCGGGGTCGGTGAACACCGTCTTGTAGTTGTCAAGTCCGACGAAAGTGCTTTCGTCGATGCCGTTCCAGTCATACAGCGAATACCAGATGGTCTGCACGATCGGCCAGAGTTCGAACACTGCATAGAACAGCAGCGCGGGCAGGAGGAACAGCAAACTGATCGCGCCAAGCGGCAACGGCCGTTTCGTTCTGGATGGATTGCGAGTTGACATGATTGCCTCAGTTGATTTGGGACGCTTGTTTCAATGCATTTGTACGGAAATGCGGGATGAGGGGATGTGTTCGGGCGGGATGGGAAAAGGGGTTGGATGAACCGTCCCGCCCGAAGTCTGTGCTTGCATATGGCTTATGCCGTATGCGGCTACTTGGTTTCCTTTTCGTATTGCTTTTGGATGGAATCGACAAATTCCTGCGGCGTCATGGTGCCGTCAAGCAGGGACTGGAAACCGGGGATGATCGCGCTGGACTGAATGCCGGCGGTCGCGTTGTTGATGTAGTCGGTGGTGTTGCCGCTTGCCACGAGGCTTTCGTAGGAGGTGAGCACCTGGGACAGCAGCTGGTTGTCGGTGTCCGGAACATCGCCTTCACCAATCGGCGGATATCCGTTGTCGACCGCAATCTGACGTGCCTCATCGGACTGCAGGAAGTTGAGGAATGCCGCTGCCGCGTTCTTATGCTTGGCGTTGGCGGGAATGCCGAATGCCGTCACCGCGTTGGATGCGGCCGATTCCTCACCTTCGTTCATACCGGGGAACGCCACCCAACCGGCGTCGTCGCCGAGAGCGTCGTTGATGGATGCGGAATACCAGCTGCCGGAGGGGAAGAAGAGCGCTTCACCGTTGCAGAAACGGCTCAGTGCGGTGGATCCGTCGAGAGCGAGGGCATCCGAGGAGAAGTATCCGGCATCCTGCCAGTTCTTAACCTGTTCCGCGGCTTTCAGCGCACCATCGGTAACGAAGGTGGCGTCGTCCTTCTGCAGAATCCAATTCTGTACCGCGTCACGGCCTTCATAGCTGGTGAGCAGGGCTTGGTAGATGTACGACGTGCCGCCTTCCTTGGCCGGCATCATCATGGCGAGCTTGCCTGCGTCCTTGGCCTTCTTCATATCGGCTTCGAGCTGTTCGATGGTGGTCGGAGCCTCCGTGATGCCGAGTTCCTTCGCCACCTTCTTGTTCCAGTACAGACCCGTCATGGAAACGCCGTCCGGAACGGCGTACAGGCTGCCGGACCCGATTTTGCCGTCGGAGTCGACCTGGTAGACCTCCGTCTGCGATTCGGGAAGGTTCCAATCGTAGGCTTTTGCATATTCGTCAAGATTGACGAGATGGTTGCCTCGCACCGCGGAGTTGATGTCGGTGATACGCGCGATGTCGGGAGTATCGGATGCGGAGATGATTCGCGGACCGTTTTGCGCCGAGGTGTTGTCCGGATCGTAGGTCGCCGTGATGGTCACGTTCGGATACTTTTCCTGGAATGCTGCGATGAGCTGGTCGTCGAAGGTCTTGAGTCCCGCGCCGTCCCACAGTTTCAGCTCGATTTTCTCATCGCCCAGGTCGGTGCTTACCGCTTCGGAATTCGTATTGGATTTCGAGGATGACGATCCCGGACCACAGGCCGCGACGGATGCGAGGCAGGCCACGGCCATTGCCCCCGCGATGACGGTTTTAACGGTTTTTCCGATCTTCATTGATGCTCCTTTCCTTGCGGGAATCATTACGAATGCCTTTATTCGGTTCCCTCACGCCTATCTTTTTGCTAAGCGCTTAGCTATAGAATATGAGACGAGACGGCAAGCTGTCAAATTCGCTTATACGGGCGTTATCTCGGCGTGTTGAAATAATTTATTGCTGTTATTTCAACGTTTTTAACATACCATCGCCAACAGATGCCATAAAAGGCCCATACAACAATCTCAGCGCTTAGCAATGCAAGTCCTCGGAAATTCAAAGGAAAGTCATATAATCGCTTAGTACATAGACGGACATTCATAGGGAGATATCATGGCGCAGACAACCATCGAAGACGTGGCGAAAGCGGCGGGAGTCTCCACATTCACCGTCTCACGGGCGCTGCGCGGCATGGACCACGTGGCGCCCCGCACACGGGAAAAAGTCCTGAAAGCCGCGAAAGATCTGAACTACACCGCATCCAAAGCCGCATCATCATTGGCAAGCGGACAAACGAACCGCATCGCGCTGCTGGCCCGAGACCGCATCGCCGGCTGGTTCATGGGCGAACTGTTGGACGGCCTGTACGATGTGCTCAACCCCGCACGTTACGACCTGCTCATCTACCGCGCAGGTAGCGCCGAAGAAAGATCCGGATTCTTCACCAACCTACCCGCCAATCGCAATGCCGACGCACTGATCGTATCCGGCTTCTCCGCCACGGAACAAGAAGAACAGGCACTGGCCAATATGGGCATGCCCATCGTTCTGGTCAACTCCCCCGACGTGAACTGCTGCCAAGGCTCCGTCGCCATCGACGACGAAACCTCCGAAGCCACGCTGGTGCGCTATCTGGCCGCCATCGGCCATAGAAAATTCTGCTACATCGGACGCAAGGAGCCACTGCCCGGCAGCGAATGGGGCCACGACGACCGCACCACCGGCTACCGCAACGCGATCGCCGATCTCAACCTCACCGATTGCGGCATATACTACATCGACGTTGCAGATCCACTATCCGTCAAACAGACCATCGCCACGATCCTCGCGTTGCCGGAACGACCGACCGCATTGTGCGTATGGTCCGACTACTACGCGCTTGCCGTCATACATGAGCTGCGTTGCAATGGTGTGCGCGTACCGGAAGACATGTCCGTCGCGGGACATGACGGATCGGACGTCGCGACAAGCATCAACCTGACCACGATGATGCAGCCCGCGCGCGAAATCGGGCACATCGCCGCGCATAAGGCACTCGACCTCGCTTCCAAGAAATCACTGGACGATCCGCGCACGATCATTCAGACCGTATTGACACCGGGCATCACAACCCGACCCATCGCCCACGAATAGTGGATTTCAGGCAGCCCTGCACAAGGTCAACATAATGAAAAGCGGGGGTTCTCGAAAGTGATTCGAGAACCCCCGCTTCGGCGCGGTGAAGGAATGCTTTACCTACTGAGACCTGCGGTCACGTTATTCCTGCCTTCGCTTGACTATCGTCTCGCTCGGGCGGAGCCTATAGGCAGTTCACCGGACCGCTTACTTTACGGCTCCGCGCATTACGCCTCCGACGACCCACTTCTGGGCGAAGATGTAGACGATGAGCACCGGAGCCATGGCCATCAAGTAGGATGCGAAGGCCATCGGATAATTCGAGGTGAACTGGCTCTGGAACACGTACTGGGCCAGCGGAATGGTCTGGTTGCTCTGATCGGTCAGCGTGATCAACGGCAGCAGGAAGTCGTTCCAAGCCCACAGCGCGGTCAAAATCGCAATGGTAGCGTTGATCGGTCCCATCAGCGGGAAGATGATCGTCCAGAAAATGCGCCAGGTGGAAGCGCCGTCAATGCGCGCCGCCTCTTCCAACGACACCGGAATCGAACGGATGAAACCGATCGCGATGAACAGATTCGTGCCGATGCCGAGAATCGTGTACAGAATGATCAGACCAAGCTGGTTGTCGAGATGCAGCGTACCCATCTCCTTGGCAATCGGCAGCATGATCACCGTGAACGGCACGAACATCATGGCCAGGAAGAAGTAGTACAGAAAGCGGAAGAATCGTTTATCCATGTTCCTCGCCACCGCATACGCGACGAACGTGTTGGTCAGCAGCGTCAGCACCACCGCACACACGGTGATGATCGCGGAATTCAGCGCGGCCTTCGGATAATCCACCTTGTTCCACGCATCCACGAAGTTATGCCATTCCCACGAGGTCGGCAGGCTGAACGTGCCGGCCTCTCCCGGAGTTTTCAACGCGGTGACTACGGTGAAATACAGCGGCACGAGCACGGTGAGGCTCAGCACGGCCACGGCCGCGGTAAGCCACCAGTTGACGTTATGGTCCTTGCGGTATTTTTCAGTCTTCGACGAAGTGTTCGACGAAGCCTTTGACGAAACAGTTGCGTTAGTCATGTTTTCTTCCCCTTTACCCTCAGACCTTTTCCTTGCCGCTGAAGAACTTCAGCTGCACGAACGCGAGAACCGCAAGCACGATGAAGAACGTGACCGCGTTCGCCATCTGGTAGGAGTACTCGCCATTGCCAAGGCCGTTCTGGAAGATCAGGTAGGAGACGGTCTCCGTCTTGGAATCCGGGCCACCCTTGGTCAACGCCATGACCTGATCGAACGCGCCAAGCGAGTTCTTGAGGCTCAGCACCATGTTGATCGTGAAGAAGGGGCCGATCAGCGGGAAGGTAATCTGCCAGAAGTTCTGCCACGCGTTCACGCCGTCGATGGATGCGGCCTCGTAGATCTCGTTGTCGATGGTCTGCAGGCCCGCCAAGTACAGCAGTGTGGAATACGCCACGCCCTGCCAAATGGAAAGGAACACGATCGGGAACCACGCCAGGTCGGGATTGGAAATCATCGACGTGGACAGCCAATCGATATGCAGGGCCTGGCCGAGAGCCGGAAGCGGAGTCATGAAGATGTACTTGAACACGTAGCCGATAACCAGCACCGACAGAGTGTACGGAATGAAGAAGATGGCACGGAATCCGTTCTTGAAGGCGATTCTGGAATTCAGCAGCACCGCCAGGAACATGCCGATGAAATTCGTTCCGATGGTAATCAGCACCGCGATGAAGATGGTGAACAGGTACGCATGTCCCACACGCGAATCCTGGAACATCGCAATGTAGTTCTTGATGCCGATGAACTTGAAATCACCGTATCCCTGCGAATTGGTGAACGAGTATGCCGCACCTTGCAGGAAGGGCCAGTACAGGAAGACCGCTACAAGAATCGCGGCCGGAATGGTCATCCAATAGAATGCCGGATCGACCTTGCGATTGGAAAATTGCGACACTTTCTTCTTCGCCGGCTTCCTGCCCTGCTTGGCAGCGCTCGGATTTGCGGTATTGCCAGTCATTTTCTTTCCTCCCCTCACCTAAAGTTTCTCGCCTGGATCTTGTCGTATTCGGATTGCATGTTGTCGAGGAATTTCTGCTCGTCTCCCGACTGGATCAACGTCTGCAGGAAGCCTGCGATGTTGATGCTGGCAGGAACGTAATGATCGCAGAAGTCGGTCAGGTTGCCTTCCTGATAGAAATCGAGCACGCCGTTGAGCGCTTCGTCGCCCACGTAGGTTTCCTTATACGGGGTGAACGCGGACTGCTGCTTGGAATAGTCCTCCACGTTCTCCTCTTCCATCAGGAAATCGACGAATTCGCGGGCTTCCTCGTAATGCTTGGTATGCGCGCCGATCGTAAGGATCACGTCGTCGCCGGCGGTGAGCTGCTGCTCGTCGACATCGTCGGTGGCCGGCATCTGCGCGAATCGCAGGTTCGCGTTCTCATCGATCAGACGCACCTGCGGAATGGCGTAGGTGCCGAGCGGCAGAATCGCAGCCTTGCCGGCCGCAAGATCCTGTGTCGCCTGCTGATAGGTGACGGCGGGATTCGCCTGCGTGTAGTTCTGGTAGATTTCCACCAGCTGCTCGCTGACGGTGCCCCACAAATCGGAGAATTTCTTCGTTCCGTCCTTCAGCGAGCTGTATTCGGATTCCGGAACCAGCGTGGAGTTCAGCGAGGAAAGCGGAGCCTGCAAAGTCCACGGATCGGCGGTGCTCGCTTCGATCGGCACGATGCCCTTGTCCTTGAATCGCTGCAGCAACGCGATGAATTCGCTCCATGTCTGCGGAGGATTGTCGGGATCTTCGCCCGCCTGCTCCCACACATCAGCGTTGATGATGTATCCGCTGGCGTTGCCCGCATACGGAAGGCCATACAGTCGCTTCTTGGATTCGTCAGTGGTCTGGACGAGGCTCTTGGCGATTTTCACCATGCCCGTATTGAGCTCGTCCACGATCGGATCGTCGGTGAAGTCGTAGAACACGCCCGCTTCGGCAAGCATGCCATAGTTGATGTCGCCGTTGATGGTGATCACGTCGGGTTCACGGTTCTTCACCAGTCTCGTGCGCAGATCGGTGGTTGCGTCGGAGGAATTGTTGACATTGATTGTGATGTTGGGATGGGTTTTTTCGAATTCTTTTGCTTTGGCGGAGAACCAGTCGGCCGCCTCGGCCTTGAACTGGAAAAAGTCCAAGGTCACTGTTGCCGCAGTGTCGTTTCCGCAGGCCGCGAGACCGGCCGTGAGTGCCACCGCGCACATGGATGCGAACGCACGGTATGCAATTCTCCTGATCTTTCCTACACTGGATACGGAATCAGGTTTCATTCTCGACTCCTTTACTACCTCATTGTCGGCGGCGGAACTCAGCTCCTTCACTGGTCCGTCACCCCTATCGATGGTAAGGAGGAGTAGATTTTATTCCTACCTCCGCGTGCCTTGCGCAGGCTGAAAAGAAAAAGACCGAGATTTTGTTATTCTGGAAAAGTTAAGTTGTTCTAAGGACGTGACACCGATGGCAAGACACCCCCTCCCCCAGTGGTTCGAGGGCTCGGAATATACGCATAAGGTTGCGGCGAGCATTATGAAATACGGGCCGATCTCTCGCATCACGCTTGCCCAGATTCTTGGACTTTCGCAGGGTGCCGTCTCCCGTATCACCAGCGATTTAATTTACAACGGAGTAATCGAAGAGGTTCCGATCACCGCCGGACATTGCGGCAAACTGCCGAAAGGATTCGCGGTGAAGGACAGTTCGGAACGCCGTGGCAGACCACAGGTCGGCCTGCGCGTGATCAAGAACGCACGTACGTTCGTCGGTATGAAAATCAACGCGACGCACATATCGGCCGTAGCAGTGAACGCGCTCGGTCGAATCATCACCGGATGCCACGACCTGCCGCTCACCGAAACCTCACCCGAATCGGTTGTCGCAGTCGTCAAACAACTGGTGACCGACTGCGCTACGGAAGCTGTGCTGACGGGATGGCCGCAGCCCTGCGCCGTCGGCGTCTCTCTCGGAGGCCATACCATTGACGATTCGATAGTCACGTTCGCGCCGTTCCTGCACTGGTCGCAACCGGTGAACCTGTCGGAGATGGTATATAACGAAACCGGACTTCCGACCGGCATCTACAACGATATCGACTCTTTGCTGGTCGACGCATGCTGGTTTGGATCGGGAGTCGGACTGAACAGCTACGCCGTGCTGACGATTGGCGCCGGCGTGGGATATTCGCTTGCCATAAACGGGGAAATGGTGAGCTGCCCCGATAAAAGCTACGGTCTGGTGGGCCACATACCGCTCGACCCGGATGGACCGCGTTGCGTTTCCGGTCATAAGGGGTGCGCGCAGTGCCTGTCCGACAACTCGATCACAGCCGAATATTCGCAGATACTTGGCGTTCCTGTCTCATTCGAAGACTTTGCGCGAGATGCGCGTGCGAACAAACCGCAAGCCACGAATTTGGTGAATCGCACCTGCTTCCGCCTAGGCACGATGGTGGCGGCGATCGCCAATCTGGCCATGCCGGAAAAAATCATGATCGCAGGCGAATCGTCGTTCATCGCAAGACTCGGCATCGACGATCTGCGCAATGGCATCAACCATTATCGGCACAGCCAAGCCTCGCCAGTGGATTTCGAAATACCCAACCACGATTGGGCTCTGTGGGGGAAGGCCGCCGCAACGCAAGCCATTCGTCAATACGTGGAGTAAATGCGCCGCAACGCTGCGTTCATTACCATCCGCATGCCTGCATGCCTGCATGCCCGTAGATTCGACGGTTTGCGTCGATACGGACATACTGAAGTCCGGCGACTATACCCATACGACCGCAAACTCCCGTATTTGCGTCGGTTTGGACATACCGGAGACTGACGACTATGCCCATACAACCGCGAAACCCTGCGTTTGCGTCGGTATGGAGATAGTCAAACTCGGCTGGTATCCCCGTATCGACGCAGGTGATACGTCCTGCGTCGATACGGGGATAGTCGGGTTTGGTCAGTACTCCCGAACCGTCGCGAATCAGGCGGCTACGACCTTGAAGAGCACAGCCTGAGCCGGGTGGAGGGACGGCGGGCGCACACCGTAGGTGGCCAACGCGCGACCGGTCATCTTCACGCCATCGGCGCTCCACCAGCCGAGCGGGCTCTGACCATTGGTGATGTCCTGCTTGGTCAGATCAAGGCTCACATCAAGCGGCGAAACCACATACACGGTGTCCGGATCGAGGCCGGGCAGACGGACCGGTGCGGCCGGATAGGTCTGCGAGGTGGTCACCTGGGTGAAGCGGTAGATTGCCGCCGCCTTGTTCGGCATGACCACACCGTCCAGTCGCACGGCCGGATCGGCCGCATCGGAATGCACCACCGTATCGACCGCGAACCATTCGCGATGCTTCTTGAATTCGGCGACCCATTCGGCAAGCTTGTCGATGTCGGACTGCGGTTCCTTGAGCAGATTCCATTCGATGCCCATATGTCCGAAGAACGCCATCGCCATGCGCAGTTCCTGCGTGGTCGCGCGATGCGTGGAGTGCGCGGGGGACGCTCCAACATGCTCGCCGATCATTTCCGGCGGCACGAGCAGCGACGTGTAACGCTGGATGTCGGCACGTTCCAGCGGATCCACACAGTCGGATGCCCAGATACGGTCGGCCACTTCGAGAATGCCGAGGTCCACGCGGCCACCGCCGGAAGAGCAGCTTTCGATTTCAAGACCAGGATGCGCGGCCTTCAGATCATGGAAGATCCGATATACGGCCAGCGTCTGCTCATGAACCGCGGGACGACCGGAGTACGGGGAGACCGCTTCGGTGACGAGCTTGTTGTGGTCCCACTTGATGTAGTCGATGCCGAGCTCACCGACGAGCTTGTCCATCGCGCTGTAGATGTAGGCGTACGCTTCGGGATTGGTCAAATCCACGACCTGCTGGGTACGGCCCTGCATCGGCATACGGTTACGGGTCGGCATGAGCACCCAATCCGGATGCGCGCGGAACATGTCGGAATCGGGGTTCACCATTTCCGGCTCGAACCACAGGCCGAATTCAAGACCCTTGCCATGCACGTAGTCAGCGAGCGCCTTGAGGGACTTGTCTCCGTCGGGCCACACGTCCTGCGAGATCTCCCAGTCGCCGAGGCCGGAGGTGTCGTCGCGGCGGGAGCCGAACCAGCCGTCGTCCACCACGAAGCGTTCGACGCCGCTTTCCACTGCCTTGTCGGCGAGCGCGGTGAGGGTGTCGTAGTCGTGGCCGAAATACACGGCTTCCCAAGTATTGAGGATTACCGGGCGCGGCTTGGGTGCGATGTTGTGTTCGGCAAGCCAGTCGCGGTGTACGCGGCGCAAGTAGGAGTGGAAGTGGGACGCCACTTCGTTGAGTCCTTTGCCGTAGGAGCCGATGAGCCACGGTGTGGTGTAGCCCTCGTTGGTGTCGAGGACGATTTCACCGCCGAACAGCACTTCGCCGCCGCCGATGATGCCGCTTGTGTACGGCAGGCGTTCCACGGAGAGTTCGCTGTTGCCGCTCCATGCGACGTGTGCGGAGTATACGTTGCCGTGGGTGAATCCGAAGCCTTTCTCGCCCACGTTGAGCAGCAGGGTTGCGTCGAAGTCGGGGCGTCCGGTCATGGACGTCTTTTCGAAGCGTCCAACGGTGAGGTCCTGGCGCTGCGGGGAGCGTTCGCGCAGGTGGTGACCCGTGGTGGTGAGGATTTCGTTGGCGTCGGCGGGAACGGTGAACGCGAGTTCCACTTTGCCGACTTCCAGCTTGCTGTCGCCGATGTTGATAACGTTGGCGTTCTGGCGGATGAGGCCGCTTTCGTCGAGTTCGCAGGTCCAGACGAGCTTCACGCCTTGTTCCGCATCTCGGGCGGTGACGGTGACGGTCGGCGTCTGCTTGGGCTGGTCGGAGACGGTCCATGCCGGGTAACCGTCTTTTTCGTTCATTTCGTAGGTGTTGCCGGATTTCACGTTTTCGACGGCGATGTCGTCGACTACGAACTTGCAGAACAGTTCGATTCCGTCACGGCTTACGCTGAAGCGGGTGGCGCCGATCCAGCTTTCGGACTGGGTCGGCAGCACGCTCGGCCATGCGGTGTAGTCGAGCGCTCCGGAAACACGCTGCGGAGCCTGTGCGTCGAACAGGTCGATCACGGTTTCGGGCGCGGAAAGCGGGCGACCCCAGTGCACGAGTCGCGGCAGATCGGTGCCGGGGAAGACGATTGCGAACGCGACGTTCGCCGGCGTTTGTTCGGCGTAGACCGCGGTGAGTCGGGTTCCGTTGGAGGACTTGCCCTGAACGGTTTGAATGAGCGTCATTGCAGCATCCTTACGATATGGAATATGGTCGTTACTGGTCACCTTCGATGGTACGACGGCGATTATTCCTTGACCTGACACCGCGTGTTTGTTTCTTTCGGAAAGTATTTATCTGCGATCGGTAAAGAAATCCGTCAGAATGCGCGCGCATTCCGATTCGAGCACACCGCCCACCACTTCCGGAACATGCCCCACATGCGGATCTCGCGGAATATCCCAAATTGATCCGCAAGCGCCAAGCTTGGCATCCCACGCTCCGAACACGATACGTCCGATATGCGTCTGCAGGCACGCTCCTGCGCACATCGGACAAGGCTCCAAGGTGACCAGCAGCGTGCATTCGGAAAGATTCCATGTGCCGAGCGCAAGGGCCGCCTGGCGCATGGCCATCACCTCCGCATGCGCCAACGGATCGATATGCCCCTCACGACGATTCCGACCACCGCCGATCACCTGGCCATCCTTGTTCAGTACCACGGCACCGACGGGCACTTCGCCATCGGCCGCCGCATCCCGCGCAAGATCAATCGCCAGCATCATTCGTTCATCCCACTGCATGCAGCCCAAGTGTAGATGCCGAATCACCCAGGCAACCGCCAAAGCGAAACGTGCCAACATCACAGCCGAACACGCAAGTCGTAAGCTTTGCGTGTAAAACCTCCTGCACGAAACACGCGCATAAAAGCTCCCTGATAGTCTGGAACCCGTATTTTGGAAAACAAACCAAAACAGAACAAAAACGCGCAAGGGAGGGCACGTTGGCGGTATTCGAGTTGATTTTATGTATTATTGCCGCCGTTGTGCTCTCTTCGTTCATAAGTCGCTTTATTCCAAAGGTCTCCACACCGCTCGTGCAGATCGCACTGGGCGCGTTGGCGGCCGAGCTTCCGTTCTTTCCGGACGTGACACTCGATCCGGAACTGTTCATGGTGCTGTTCATCGCACCACTGCTGTACCTGGAAGCGCACGAAATCGACAAGAGAGAGCTGCTGAAATCCGCAAAACTATCGCTTTCGCTGGCCATAGGACTGGCAATTGCGACCATGGCCGCCGTAGGATTCGCGCTGAATGCCATATGGCCGGCCGTTCCGCTTGCCGCGGCACTCGCGCTTGGCGCGGCGCTCGGCCCTACCGATGCGGTCGCGGTATCGTCCCTCGGCAAGGAGGCGGCGCTCACGCAACGTCAGACAAGCGTGTTGAAAGGCGAATCGCTGTTCAATGACGCTTCCGGCATCGTCGGCTTCCAGTTCGCGATTGCGGCCGCCGTCAGCGGAGTCTTTGAAATAGGACAATCCGCAGCGCAGTTCGTCGTTTCGTTCTTCGGCGGCGCTATTTTCGGCATCGCCGTGGGCATGATTGCCGACGTGCTGTTCGAATTCCTGCGTTCCATGGGTTGGGAAACGACCACCAGTCGCATCCTTATGGAATTGTTCCTGCCGTTCATCCTGTATTTGGGCGCCGAAGCCGCGCACGTATCGGGCATTCTGTCGGTGGTCGCGGCCGGACTGATCATCCGATTCGACCACACCGGCATCGGCCCGAACGTGGCCCGTACGAACATCGTCTCGTCCAGTGTGTGGGGTGTGTTCTCATTCACGCTCAACGGCACCGTGTTCATTCTGCTGGGCATGCTGTTGCCCGACGCGATGAGCACCAGCTGGGACGATCCGGGCGTCAGCAACTCGCTGCTGCTGGTCGCGATCGCAACAGTCTCCGCCGTGGTGGTAGTCATGCGGTTCATCTGGATATCGACGATGCTGCGGCTGGTCCGAGACACCGTCACTCACCAGCGCCGCAAGATGACGAAGGAGCGCTGGCGCTCGGCAGCGATTATGACGTTCGGCGGAGCCAAAGGCACCATCACGCTGTCGCTGATGTTCACCATCCCCTACACCGTAAGCAACGGTGGATGGTTCCCGATGCGAGACGAACTCATCTTCATAGCGGGCGGCGTAATCGTGGTGACACTGCTGCTCGCCAACTTCCTGCTGCCACTGCTCGCCCCCAACCGCAACGAGGGCATGTCCGTGAAGATGAACGAGATCACCATCGAAGTGCTCAGGCGCACCGTCGAGGAGCTGACGGGACGAGTCACGCCCGAAAACCGACGCGCGGTGCTCATGGTCATCGATTCCTACACGAAGCGCATCACACGGCTGAAGCAGCGCATCGGCGAGGAGGACCCGCAGGGCTACATGCAGCTGCAGATCGACGCGCTCAACTGGGAGAAGGAATACGTAAAGAAACGACTCTCCGACGTAAAGAAGCACCCCTCCGACAACAAGGCCTTCGACGACCTGGAGGCCGAGGCCTGCGAGCGCCTGCTCGACCAGATCATGAGATCGCTGCGCCACATTGAGACGGAACACGATTCCGGTCATACCGTGTGGAGGCTCAAGGGCCGCTACAGGGCTTTGCAGCGCCGTGCCAACACCATGGTCCGTCGCGTCAACAGCCATATCAGGCGCACCACGCCGTTGTTCAGCGACGACGAGTTGTTCGCCCACACCCGCGCGGTGCAGGTGGACGCGATCGAGCACGTGATCGATCGTCTGTATGAGGAAATGGGCCGGGACACCTACAACACGGAGCACTGCTCCGGCTTGCTGCTCGACTATCGTCGAGGCGAAGCCGCCTTGCGCTCACGCCCGAACGTAGGTAACAGCGCGGAAGCGCAAAGCCAGGCGGAGGACGTGAAACGCGAGAGCTACGGCATCGAACTTAGCGTGATTCAAGACATGCTCGAAGCCGGGGAGATCACCCGCGCCCAGTCCAAGCAGTTGCGCCGCAACGTGTACGTGATGAGCGTGGACGCGGACTCGCAGTCCTGACCTCATTCACCGCAACACACAGCAACATACACGACCTCGCGTGTGGTGTTTCACGTGAAACACCACACGTTTTTCATCCGACTTCAAAAGAAGCTCACAATTCTCAGGAAGTTCACAGAAAACATCAGACCTGTGCACAGCATCGCATGGTTATATAAGAAATGTCAGCAGAACAAGCCGACCAGGAACCGCAGCAAGTTCCCGAAAATTGAACCCTTTCTTCTTCTCTCTCCTTTCTCTCTCCCCGGCGTCGACAGCAACGCCGGGGTTTCTTTTTTCCAACAGCGTCAGCAGCAATCCCAAGCCAGCACAATACGGCCACGTTCCACGACATCGCAACGCGCTATATTGAAGTCATGAGCGAAGCAACCGAAAACAACGCAATCGACGGCAATTCGGACAACAATCTGATCGGACGTGAATCGAACGTGGTTCCCGGCCGTTTCGGAGAACCCTTGCAGGTCACGCAGGTGCAGTATTCGCGCGGCGGAGGCAATGCCGCGCCGAAACGACCGCTGTTCCTATGCCTGCACGGCTGGGGATCGAACGAGGAAGACCTGGCCGACATGATGCGCTACGTTGCGCCGTACAACGATTTCGCTTCACTGCGAGCTCCCTTGGTGTTGCAGAAGGCTGGTTTCGCAGGCTTCGGTTTCAGCAAGGGCGCATACTCATGGTTCCATGACTGCGTGCCGTCCGGAGACGATTTGGACCGCGACGCTTATGCCGCGGCAGTCGCCATCGACAATTGGGTTTCCGAAAACGTTACGCAGGACCGTTCCGTTGTGCCCATCGGATTCTCACAGGGCGGATTGCTTGCGATTCACCTGCTACGCGTCAATCCGGAACGCTACCTTGCCGCGATCTCACTTTCCGGTTTTCTTGCGTCGGGATCGGTTGCCGGCACCGCCCCGGCGGACAAACGCCTTGCCCCGCTCAACAAACCGGTGTTCTACGGCTACGGCAACAGCGACACGGTGATTCCGAAGCCGGAGCTTTTCGCGACCTCGGCATGGCTGGACGAGCACACGTTCCTGACGTCGAAAAGTTACCGCGGACTCGACCATTCAGTCAGCCTTGAGGAATTCAGCGATCTGCGCGCATGGCTTGCGGACCACGACATAGCGCCCGGAGTGCTATGACCAGGAAGTTGCGATCGGGAAGCTACGGTCGGCAGCATCGCAACCAGAGTCGCTACAACTCCGACTTTGCATCCGACTGTGAAGCAAGATTCTCACTGATTCGACGAAATCGACGCCTGACGATTCGCAGCGTTCCAGGCAGGGTAACGGTGAAACCGATCAATCCTATAATCCACAGCGGGAACTGCACGCAGAACGCAACGCGCATGACCTGAGACGTGTACAACGCGGGAGTCGAGGCATGCTGGACGTCGAGCAGAACACCCACTCCCAGCAAGGCAAGTTCACTCGAAAGGAAACCGCCGATATTGGCGAACCCCGTAGCCGACCCCAGATTCTCGATTTCGTTGGTGTCCCTCACGTAGTCGAACGCAACACTGGCCGCGGAGACGCCACTCGACAAAGCGATCAGCAGCAGACCCATCAGCCACACGGGATGAGGGCCCGGAACCACGAGCAGCACAGCCCACACGAACATCTGCGCCAAGACCGACGCGTAGACGATTATGGCCCTCCCGTGAACCGGATGCTTCGCCGCTATCTGCCCATACGGCACAGCCCACAGCAGGCACAGCACCACACCGATGGCCAGGAAGGCACTCGCCTGCTGCTTGCTGTACTGCTCCACCGCCATGAGGAACGGAATACCCCACAGCTGGCTCATCACGCTATTGGAGAACCACGTTATGTTATGCACCCAGAATCCGCAGAACGTGCCGGGCACACGCAGAGCCTTACGCAGGCCGCCCAGAACCGCGGACAAATCGATTTCCTTTCCCGACGCTCCGGATTTCAAACCATACTGGTTCGGATTATCTCGCACGCAGAGCACCACGCAGAACGCAATGAACACTCCCGTTCCCGAAGCCGTCAGGAACGCGGCAGTCCAGCCTTGCGCGTCCATCAGCCACACGAACGGGTATACGGATATGATCTGCCCGACGCTACCGATCTGCCCCGTCAGCTGATTGATCAACGGCAATCTGCGCAGAGGAAACCACGACGCCGACAACCGCACCACGGAAATGAAGATCGTGGCATCGCCCGCACCCACAATGGCGCGTCCCAACACCGCCACCGGAGTCGACAGCGCCAACGCCATCAGCGCCTGACCGATCGCCATCAACAGGCATCCCGACGTGATAAGCCGACGCGGGCCGAACCTGTCCAGCAGCACGCCGGCGGGAATCTGCATGATCGCATACACGAACAACTGCAGATAGACGAACGACGACAACGCAGCGCTGGTCGTATGGAACTGTTCGGCGGCCTGGGTTCCGCTTGCCGAAAGAGACGACCTGCACGCGGCCGCGAAAATATATCCGGCCATGCCCAACGCCCACATCAGATAGGCGCGGGAACCGCCCATCGAAACCCTACTCTTCATACGGAACCCTTCCGAACCTTCCTTAACCAGAACCAATCCAACAGTAGTTCGGCACCACCTCGACTTCGCTTCCGATAACGAATCAACGCCACCTCGGCATCAGCCGAAGAGATCTTCCTTCTTCATGTCCTCGACGGCTTGCATCAGACGGGCTTCGTCGGCATCCGAGAATACCAGCGGAGGACGCAGCTTCAGCGAGCTTCCGCTTGCACCGGAAGCCGAGATCAGAATATTGCGATCCCGCAGAGCGCTGATGATCTTTCGTGCGCCCAAAGCGTCCGGAGCGCCGGAACCGTCCGCCGCACCGATGTCGATGCCGATGAACAGTCCGGCATGGCGAGTCATCAGGAATCGCGGGGTGTCGCCCAGCAACGCCTCCATATCGGCGCAGATACGGTCTCCCATGGTCTTTGCATGCTGCAGCAGATCACGATTTTCAATCTCGTCCAATACGGCACCGGCGGCACGCATGGATACCGGATTGCCGCCAAACGTGTTGAAATACCGGGTGCAGGAGGCCAAGGCATCGCCAATCGGCGACTTGTAGACGACGGCTCCGACCGGAATGCCGTTGCCCATCGGCTTGCCCATGCTCACGATATCCGCGTCGGCATGATGACGCTGGAAGCCCCAGAACGCCTCTCCCGTCCTCGCGAATCCCGACTGGACCTCGTCGGCGATCAACAGACCGCCCGCATTATGCGTGGCCTGTGCCACCGCGGCAACCCATCCCGCGTTCCCCGGGAGCACGCCGTCGGACGAGAAAATCTGGTCGAGCAACACGGCGGACACACCGAAGCCCCCGTTATGCAGCTTTTCGAAGGCTTCCTCGAAACGCTGCAGAAGAATCTGGGTGACTTCCTCGCCGCCCATCGCGCCCGTGCTTAGCTGGGAAAGCACGTCGGACACGCGCACGGTGGCCAGGAACGGCGCGAGTGGAACGCCCGTTCCGAAGTTCGGAGATACGGAAGACACCAGCGAAGTGACGCCGTGGTATGCGTTATCCGTGACCACAACGCCCTGCGCGCCCGTATACACCCTTGCCATACGCAATGCGAGATCGTTGGATTCGGAACCCGAATTGGTGAAGCTCACGCGGTCGAATCCGCCGAGATACGGATCGGTCACACTGCCGTAGTCGGGAGTGAAATATCCAAGAAGCCGCTCCGCATAGTCGATGATCTCATCCTGAAGATAACGTGAATGCGTGTCCTGCTTGGCCAGCTGATCGGCCACCGCTTCACGAACATGCTCATTGGCATGGCCCACGCAGGCCACATTGTTATAGCAGTCCAGATAATCGGTGCCGGCCGCATCGAACAGGTGGGCCTCACTGCCACGCACCACATGAATCGGATGATCGTAGAACAGCGGTCCCAACGTGCCGAGAACGTTCTTGCGACGGCGAAGCAGATCGGCCTCGTCTGGCGTCAAATAGTCCGGCTCCTTGGAAAAGTCGAACGCGTTGGCCAAAGTACTGCGTCCTTTTGCAACTTTCATAACCATGTTCCTTTCCTCATGAATCTCAAAACTTCAATGTCCGATCGATGTCAATCGCCGACCGGCTTCAATGGCCGCCCGGCAATCACTCACCGAAAAGATCCCGCAGAACCGCGTCGAATCCGTAATTCTGCATTCCGGCAAGTCTGCGAGCGCGCGAAACCGGATCGGAAAGATAATGGCCTTCCTTGGGGCCGGTGACGTGCTCCACCAACGTGGGAAGCAGGATGATCAGCGCGTACCGGGCTTCGATGATGCCGGGAAGCAGTCGCAGCTCGTCCTTGCTCATGCCGGAATTGATGCGAAGGTATCCACGTACCGTCTCGGCACAGGGCAGGAACGGACGGGAGGCATGGTCGTCGGCAAGGTATGCGAGGCAGGTGCCCAAATCGCACACCGCGGGCATCTTGTGCATGTCTCCGAAATCGAGGATGCCCGCGATGTTGTTCGGATCATCGTCGCGCACGGTTATGTTGCCCGGGTGGAAATCGCCGTGGCACAGGGTTTCGGGCAGACTTTCAATTTCCTGTTCGACGCTTACGTAATCACGTACCGCGCGTTCGACGAACCCGCGGGTCTGCGCATCGGAGATGATCGGCAGAATGTCTTCGGCGAGCAATGGAAGCAGCCGAACGTCCCACAGCACTCGTCCCAATTCATCCTGATAATCGTTGCGTGAGGCGAGCACCTGCTGCATGCGCGCCAGCTTGTTGCCGATGTCCTGCAACAGCGGTTCCGTGGGGCGTTCGTCCTTCCCCGAAAGCACGCTTCCCGGAAGGAATGTGGTCAGGGTGGCCCACCGTTTCGTCTCATCGCCGCCATGGCAAGACAGTAGTCCGCCATCCTCGCATGCGACCAGCCGGGTGGCCGGCACCTGGGGGTCCTCGGCTTGCAGGAGACGCAGCACGTTCGCGCGCAGCAATATGGTCTCGTAGGATTCCGCGGGATTTTCGATTTTCAGGATATAGTGGCGATCCGCGTCCGGTTCAATATTCGATTCCGCGTCCGTTTCCCGCGATTGCGGAAAAGCCACTTCGAAGGTATCGTCGCGTTCCGTGGTGATGCGGTGCAGCACCGCGCCCCGCAATCCGTACTCACGTTCCAGCAGCGCAGCCGCCTGATCCTCCGACACTTGTTCATGCGGTGTTGCGATTGCCTGATATCCGCTCAGATCATGCATGGAATTCCTCCAATTCCGCCGTTCGGCCACCGAACCTTGATACGCGCAATGCTGCGCTTTCCATATGGCCGGCAGCTTTCGTAGTCGTTACTTTCCCGCGAAATCCGACTTTTCGTACAGAACCTTGCCTCCGACGATGGTTTGAGCCACCGTCACTTCATGCAGGGCGTCGACGTCCACGTCGTGGGGATCTTCGTCGAGCACCGCAAGATCCGCGTACTTTCCTCTCGACAGGCTGCCGAGCACATTTTCCTTGCACGAGGCGTACGCGCTGCCGTATGTGTACGCGTAGAGCGCTTCGTCGATCGTCAGGCGTTCGTTTTCTCCGAGGATGAAACCGTTGGCCGTTTTTCTGCTGACCATGCCTTCGATTGAGGTCATCGGGGCGAGCGGGGCGCATGGGGCGTCGGTGGATCCGGGGATGATCGCGCCCTTGTGCACGAACGAGCCCATCCGGTATACGTGCCTTGCCCGTTCCTCCCCTAGCAGCGGCAGATATCCGTCGCCGTTGTTTTTGATGAAGCTTCCTTGCGGATTCGGCACGATTCCGTCGCGGATGATGCGTTCGACCGTCGATTCGCTGCACAGGCCGCAATGTTCGAGACGGTGGCGAATGTCTTTCCTCGGGTAGAGGCGCTGCGCGTTCTCGATGGCGTCCAACGCGATATCCACGGCCTGATCGCCGATGGCATGCACGGCCATGCGCCATCCTTGGCGATGCAGCTTCGCCACCTGCTCCTTGAAGGCTT
This sequence comes from Acidaminococcaceae bacterium, assembly GCA_963619075.1. GTDB lineage: Bacteria > Actinomycetota > Actinomycetes > Actinomycetales > Bifidobacteriaceae > Bifidobacterium. Next base: position 10,795 of record CAVEVJ010000022.1, on the reverse strand, counting down.
CCGGATCCCAGCTGAACACGCCATGGTTGTCGGGCTGATTGACGTACGGCTCCTTGAGATACGCGCTCATGCTGTTGAACGCGCCATCGAGAATGATTTTGAACGGACCGATATCCAGCAGCCCGCCTTCAAAACCGGTGCGGATGCCCAAATCGAGTCCGAATCCTTCAGGAAGGTCTCCGGCAAGCTGTCCAAGATCGTGGAAGGCCGAGAAATACGGCATCAACGTGCCGCGCTGTTGGATGAGCCCCTGCTCGTATGCGGTCTGGAACAGACCGACATCGTACGGGGACTGTCCGATGCCTTCCCAATTGCGATCCGTGCCGGTGCCGGCGTCGGAATAGCTGGTAATGCCGTCCGCCAGCGTCTGATCGGCGGCGAGCTTCAGCTGGTGCAGCAGCGTTCGTTCCGTCACACGATTGGCTATGCCGGTGAACATGAAGCACATCTTGTCTTTGACGAGTCCCGTGGCCTTGCCGTTTTCCTTGATGACCAGATCGGGAATGTCGATTTCGTCGGGATGCTCGTAGCCTCCACGTCGGAAGGCTTCCGTGTTGATGACCGCGGCATGGTTGGTGAGATGCAGCACCAGAACCGGATGCCCGTGCGATATGGCGTCAAGAACGTCGATGTCCGGGAACGCGCCGAGCGAGAACTGGTCGAAACCCCATCCGAGAACCCATTCGCCTTCCGGAGCCTCAAGGCAGGCTTGCTCAACCTTCTGATACAGCTCCTGCATGGTGGATATGGTCTGCTTGCGCAGATCCACCTGGTTGAGGTTGGCTCCCAGCAGGGAGAAATGCATGTGCACGTCATTGAATCCGGGGCATGCGTACCTGCCTTGCAAGTCCACATGTTCCTTGGCGTCAAGGCCTTCGATCTCATCGTCGACGCCTATGATCTTGCCGTCGAAGATTCCTATACGGTTCGCATACGGATGCTGCGGATCCATGGTTTGGATATTGCCGTTTTCAATGATGGCATCCAGCTTGATCATCGTTCTCTCCCCTCAGGTGCGGTATTCGTCAGATGCGGTGTTCGCAACGGCACCTTGTTCGCATAATGAACGCCTGCCTGCATCGCTAAGCGACTCCTGCGATGCAGGCAGGCGTTCTCAGATTTCAGCTCAGCTGAGCTTCATGTTGTAGTAGACCGGGCCCTGCAAGCCTGCTCCGTAGCCGGAGATCTTGTTGGAGACCACGCTGATCTGCTGGTACTTGCTGATGATGATGTTCGGCACGTAGTCGTAGAACCAGTCCTGCAGCTTGTCGTAGCCTTCCTTCTGCGCATCCTCGCTGGTGGCTGCGTTGATGGCGTTGGCGATCTCCATGAATTCCGGATCCGTGTTCCAGCCCGCGCCGGAGCTCTGGAAGAAGGAGTAGCAGATCGGAGTGGAGGAATAGCTGTAGCTGGTGATCGCCATGTCCCAAGCGTCTTCCTGGAAGAGCTTCTGCATCACGCTGGCCCAGTCGAGAACCTGCACGTCGACGGTGATGCCGATTCCCTTGAGCTCGTTCTGGATCTCCATGCTTTCGTCGTACATGTACGGATAATCCTTGGTGGTCATGAGCCTGATGGTGGAGCCGTCGTAGCCCGATTCCTCAACGAGTTTCTTGGCTTCGGTGAGATCCGGATTGTTGTACTTCTCAAGGCTGGATTCGCTTCGGAGCGGATTGCCTTCCGGCATCAGACCGCCATCGTTGGTGTACAGGTCGGAGTTCTGGTGGCCGGCCTTCGCCACGCTGCTCAGATCAAGCGCCGCAAGGATCGCCTGACGCAGCTTCTGGTTGTCGACGAAGATGCCCTTCTTCTTGTTGAAGACCAGGGTTTCGAGCATTTCGTCCTTCTCCACGGTCACGTTCGAATCGGACTTCGCCTGATCGTACTGGGAGTCGGCCAGGGAATAGCCGATTTCGTACTGTCCGCTGAGCGCGCCCGTCAGTCGTGTCGTTCCGTCGGTGACGAAATCGAATTCGAGCTTGTCGACCGAAGGGGTGCGTGCGCCCGAATAGCCGTCCGTCTCGCCTTCCGGAGACGTGTAGTCCTCGAACTTTTCCAGCACGATGGAGACGTCCTTGGTCCAATCCGAATACTTGTACGGACCGGTGCCCACGTATTCCTTCACACCGGTGTCGTCGGCCGCGTCAAGCACTTCCTTTGGCATGATGGCCGCGGACCTTGCGCTGTCGGCCATCAGATACAGTCCTGTCGACACTGCTTCCGGAGAGGTGATCACCACGGTTTCGTCGTCCGTGGCTTCCACGGTGGCGCCGGTGAAGAACGTGCTTCCCACCTGGGAAAGTTCGATCCAGCGTTCCATGGAGGCCACGACGTCCTCCGCTTCCATGGTGTCGCCGTTGTGGAACTTGACGCCCTGGCGGAGCTTGAACGTGAAGGTCTTATAGTCGTCGCTGACCTCGTAGCTTTCGGCGAGGAGCGGTGCGACATCGCCGCTTTCGGTCAGCGTCACCAAGGACTCGTACATGTTGCGCATCGTGTCTCGGGCAACATAGGCTCCGGTGATCATCGGATCAAGGCTGGTGATATTGGCGCCCAGGGCGATTTTGATAGTTCCGCCATCGGCCGCGCTCGAGCTGGAGCCGGATCCGCAGGCGGAGAAGCTGGCGAGCATGGCGGCCGCCGCTGCGACGGCCACTATCTTCCTACCGAACCTGTTCATGATTTCCTCTCTTTCCTGAAATGGTTTGGCAAAGTCTGTTTGCTTGTTCCTTGTGGTTTTGTTCGTGTTGTGTGTTGTGACGTTTCGTATGGCGCGCCCGTCAGACCGCAAGTTGGCGACGGGCCGGGTTGGGAACCGGAATGCTGTTCAGAAGATTGCGCGTGTATTCGGTCTGCGGATTGGAGAAGATCTGCTCGACACTCCCCTCCTCGACCAGGTCTCCACGACACAGCACGCCTACACGATCGGCGATGAACCGCACGACGCTGAGATCATGCGTGATGAACAGATAGCTCAGGGAGAATTCCTCCTTGAGGTCCTGCAGAAGGTTGAGCACCTGCGCCTGGACCGACACATCCAATGCGGAAACCGATTCGTCGAGTATGAGGATCTTCGGCTTGACCGCGAGCGCCCTAGCGATGTTCACTCGCTGGAGCTGGCCGCCGGAGAACTGGTGTGGATACCGGTCCATATGCCATGTGGACAATCCCACTTTTTCCAGGGTTTGCGCGGCGATGGCCTTTCTTTCGGCGTGGTCAGCCCCGATATGCTGGATTTCCAACGCCTCCACAATCGCATCGCCGACGGTTTTTCGCGGGTTCAGCGCGGAGAACGGATCCTGGAACACCATTTGGATGTTGCCGCGGATGCGTTCACGAAGTCTGCGGGGTGAGACGTCCACATAGTTTTCGTTTTCGAACACCACCGAACCGGATGTCGGCTTTTCCAATGCGCAGATGATTTTTCCCGTGGTGCTCTTGCCGCTGCCGGATTCGCCGACCAACGCGTACGTCTGCTTTTCGAACAATTCGAACGATACGTTGTTCAGCGCATGGAACACATCCGCCTTGCCGTGCGAGAAACTTCTCGTCACGTAATCCTTGTAAATGCTGTTGACCTGCAGGATCGGCCGTGGTTCTTCATTCATCATGCCACCGTCTTTCTGAATCCATCGTTCTGAGAGAGCCGAACGCATCTCGCCTGGTGATGGTCGTTGATGTCGCTCATGCCGATATTTCCGGTCTTGCACAGATCCGTGGCGAACGGGCATCGCGATGCGAATCGGCAACCGGCCTTGACGTCGGACAATCTCGGCACCGAACCGGGAATCGTTTCAAGCCGTTCCGGCCGGTCTCCTTCAAGAGGTGGGGTGGCTCCGAGAAGACCTTGGGTGTATGGATGCTTCGGGTTCGCGAAAAGTTCGTCGACCGGAGCGCTTTCCACGACCTGGCCGAGGTACATGACCGCGACCTTGTCGCACATCTGCGCCACAACGCCCATATCGTGGGTGATCAGGATGATGCTCATCCCCTGTTCGTCGCGCAGCTGTCGAAGCACGCGGAGCAGCTGCATCTGGATGGTCACGTCCAAGGCGGTGGTCGGCTCGTCGGCGATGAGCAGTTTCGGCTTGTTGATCAGAGCCATGGCTATGACGACTCGCTGGAGCTGGCCGCCGGACATCTGGTACGGATACTTGGGCAACCATCCTTCCGGATCGTTCGCGCCCGCTTCTTCCAGCGCCTGGAGGCAGCGGCCGTTGATGTCCTCCTTGGAAAGGTTCTTGTTGTGCGCGGTCACGGTTTCCGCCAGCTGCTTGCCGATGGTCATCAGCGGATTGAGGCTGGACATCGGGTTCTGGAAGATGAATCCGATGTCGCTGCCGCGCAGCTTCTGCAGTTCGCGATCGGAAAGTTCGAAAATGTTCTTTCCGTCGAACGTCACCGTGCCTTCGTATCGGGTGGTTCGCTCGTCGTGCAGTCTGAGCACGGAGAACGAGGTGACGCTTTTACCGCATCCCGATTCTCCGACGATGCCGAGGATCTCGCCGCATCCCACGGAAAAGTTGACCCCTTCCACGGCTGCGTTCCATTCCTTGCGGCCGCTTTTAAAGCTCACCTTGAGATTGTTGACGTCGAGTAGTGTCTGCGTCGTCATGGGTCACTTCCTTCTCTTGGGGTCGAGCACTTCGCGCAGACCGTCGCCGAACATGTTGATGATGAATACGGTGAGGGCCAATGCGACTCCCGGGAATACGGTCATCCACCAGGCCGAATAGATGTAGGTTCGGCTGTCGTACAGCATGTTGCCCCAGCTTGGCAGCGGCTGCGGGATGCCGGCGCCGATAAAGCTCATGGCCGCTTCCACGAGGATCGCGTCGGCGAAGACGAACGTTACCTCGACCAGCCATGATGCGATCACATTGAGCGCTATGTTCCTCCAGAGAATGCGGAAGGAGCTGGCACCGAGATTGATGAGGACCTGCACGTAGTTTTCGTTCATGTTCGACATCGTGGCCGAACGGACCACTCGTGCGACCATCGGCGTGAACACGATGGACAGTGCGAACACCACGCTCTGCGTGCTCTGTCCGAACGAAGTGATGAACACGATGCCGAACAGGATCGCGGGGAATGCCATCAATCCGTCGCACAGACGCATCAACAGGTATCCGAGCCTCGGATAGTAGGCGGAATACAGGCCGATGATGAATCCTGCGATGCCGGCGATCGCGGCCGCGCTGATTCCGACGGTGAGCGACGATTTGCCGCCCAAGAGCACTCGCGCGAGTATGTCTCGTCCCACGTTGTCGGTTCCCATCAGATGGTCGCCGCTTGGTTTGAGCGTCATCGACGCGGTATCCGTGGTGTAGGCGTCCATGTTGAGCGCCCACGGCAGCAGGAAGCATGCGATTACGATGAGTAGGAGAAGCAGACCTCCGATGATGGTCGTCGGCGACGATTTGACCGCCGCGATCCAGCTGTTGCCGGATGATTTCCGAGTTGCCTGAGCCATAATCAGAACGACCTTTCCCTGATGCGCGGATCAATGGCCGCATACAGCAGATCAGTAACGAGATTGACCACGATGAACGCCAACGCCACGAACACCATCACGCCCTGGATCATCTGATAGTCACGTCTCAGAATCGAATTGACGACCAGCTGGCCTATTCCCGGAACGTTGAACACCGTTTCCACCACGATGGCGCCGGCGATGAGCTCTCCGAAGGATTGTCCGACGATCGTCAGAATGGGAATCGCCGCGTTTTTGAAAGCGTGCACCCACAGCTGCCTGGTTCGTGTCAGGCCCTTCGCATTGGCCGTCCGAATGTAGTCGCTGCTCAGGGAATCGATCATCGACGACCGGCTCATTCTGGAGATGATCGCGATTTGCAAAGTGGCCACCGAAAGCGCCGGCAACACCAAATGCGACAGATATCCGGAAATGCTTTCGGACGGCTCGACGAAACCGCTGGCCGGCAGCAGTTTCAGCTGCAGCACAAACACGATCATCAGCAGAAGTCCGGCAAGGAAGCTCGGCAACGACGTGGTGAGCGTGGCGAAGGCGAGCACCACCTTGTCCGCGAATCGTCCGTGCTTGTCGGCGGCGAGAACGCCAAGCGGAATGGCGATGATCAGCGAGATGAGCTCTCCAAAGATAGCCACGGACAACGTCGGGAAAATATGAGAGAGAATCGTGGGCGTGACGTCCTCGTTCAGGATGTACGAATATCCCAGATTGCCGTGCAGCAGATTGACAAACCACGACCACAACTGGTCGGGCAATGACGAGTTCAATCCCATTTGCTCTCGGATGGCTTCCACCTGGGCATCGGTCGCATCGTTTCCGGCGATCACTCGCGCCGGATCGCCTCCACTCATGTGAGAAAGCATGAAGGCGATGATTCCAACGATCAACAACACCGGTATGGCGGATAGCAGCCGCTTCAACATGTATTTCAGCATCTCTTCCCCTGCTCCTTGGTCGCTGCCGGAACTCTCGTTCTCAAGCGTTTGATGGTTGGAAATTATGGAGACAGCGTTCGTTGGATGCAATGTACTTGTTGTACAGGCAAACGATTTTCGATGGACATATCATCCGAATACAAGAGACGGTAACAAACTTCCGGAGAACCGACCGTCACGTATCATAATCATTGAAATCATCACGTTTTTCGTGGAAAAAATTTTCCCCCTAGAGGAATCGGCGGAAATACGACACTGTATCGTCGCCGAACTTACGCGCATGCTGAAGTTAACATGAAGTTGACATGGAATCTCGAATGAAGGCGCACGCGATCCACAATTTCACTCGATCGGACTCCGTCGAAAGGTCAAGTCCCAGCAGATTCTCCACTTTCCTCATCCGGTTTTCGACGGTATGGCGGTGCACGTGCATATGGGCGGCCGCCTCTCCCACGTTAAACGCGCTTACCAGCAGCTCCCGCATGGTATGCAGCAGATTGTTCGTTTCGGTCTGTGGCAATTCGCGCAAGGGCCCTAGCAGTTCCGTGGCATACGCTTGGGCGACATCCGGGCGCACGAGCTCATGCGGGGAGATATCCAATATGCCGGAACGATGCCCGTATTCCCTCAAGCTGAAACTCCGCTTCACCTCGTCGAAGGCTTCCGCGAGCGCAGGAAAACCTTCAACCGTCTTATCCGCGGAAGTCCTCGACCCATCCGCCTCCATCCATTGCCCCACCCATTCCAGGTCATCCTCCGCGGCCACAATCCATAGATGCCCGTCATGAATGGCGTAGTTGATCCGCAGATTCCGTGGAACCTCCCTGTCGAAGATCCGATATAGCCGCGAAGCGTCTATCCCCGACTGCGCCACGCACATCACGCGCGCGGGGAATGTGAATCTGGTCGGCCACAGCTCGTCGGCGAACGTCATGGCCGATTGCGCGTTGCCTCCGGCAAGCTCGCAGAACACCGCGGTACGCAACCGCGAGATACCATTGAATCGTTCGATCAACTGCGGAAGCACGCATGTGATTGCTTCGGCTGCCGCGGCCACAATCGGACGGAGTATCTCGCCGTTATCGGAACGAGTGCCGCTAGCGGCCATCACGCATCCCAATGATCTGCCACCCGATTCCAATGACCTGACGAAATAGCGGTTCCTTTCAGAGGTGACGCCGTACATCATGTGAATATCGCCGGGTTCGGTTTCCAGCTGTTTTTGGAATTCACGGTAGAGGTCGCCGGCGCGTTTGGCCATATTACGGTTCGACACGAACCGCACGTTGCCTTCATGGTCCACGAAAGCCGCCCATCCCCCGACGAGTCTGGTCGTCATCGACACGACGTTTTCCAGCGGGGTGTCCGAGCCCAGCGCTTTGAACATGTCATGCTGGATCGAATACATTCGACGTTGGGCCGTTTCCTCCTCTTCGGACTGATAACGGAGGAACGCCTTCATGATCATGGAGAAGCTGACTTCGCCCGGCACTTCGAACAGCACGATATGGTACTTGACCGCGGCGGCGAGCAGGGCTTTGGGAACGACGTGATGCTTTATCACGACGCCGAGTCCGATCGCCTGGATGCCGGCGTGGCTCAGCGTCTCCACATACTTCATCCACATCTCGTCGTAAGCGTCTTCGACGTTTTTGAAATGGGAGCTCAATCCGAGTTTGCGGCGATTGCGTTTGAGCAACGACAGATCGTTGGCGCTGCTCATATCCTCGAGGGGAAAGTTCGTGGAGCACGTCAGCAGAATCTCACCGGGTTCCGAATATTCGGCCGCCGTCACCACATCCGTGGCGTGCACCCAAATCACGCCGCCGTCCAAACTGTTTTTGCCGCCGTCATACACGATTCGGAGGTGCAGGTCCTCATCGGTAAGCAGCTGTCTCATCGTCACCGTCATCGCTGCATGCTCTCACGCGACTGTATCGGAAAGATTGCCGTTACCGACACCGAATATGACGGAATCGAATATGACGGCCGATATAGTAACGGCACGCTAGACTGGGGACAGTTTGATTTTTGCGTGCGAGGAATGCGCGCGGATACATTTGAAGGAGTTTCGATGCTGCTGTCCGATCGCGACATTCTCGCCGCCCAGTCCGAAGGTCATATCTCGCTCGATCCGTGGACTCCGGAGATGGTGCAGCCGGCGTCGATCGACGTGCGTCTGGATCGGTTCTTCCGCCTGTTCAACAACCATGCATACACGTATGTGGATCCCGCCGAGAACCAGGGCGAACTGACCGAGCAGTTCGAAGTGAGGCCAGGCGAACCTTGGATTCTGCACCCCGGCGAATTCGCCCTCGGTTCCACTTGGGAGTATGTGAAGCTCGATTCGAGCATCGCCGCACGTTTGGAAGGCAAAAGCTCGCTGGGACGACTGGGCATTCTCACACACTCCACCGCAGGCTTCATCGACCCTGGTTTCGAAGGCCATATCACGCTGGAATTGTCGAATGTGTCCACGTTGCCGGTGAAGCTGTGGCCGGGCATGAAGATCGGTCAGATGTGCTTCTTCCAACTGAGCTCGCCCGCCGAACATCCTTACGGTTCCGCAGCCACCGGTTCGCATTACCAAGGCCAGCGCGGCCCCACGCCCAGCCGCTCCTACGAGAACTTCTACAAGGCCGAAATCCTAGACTGATACTGAATCCGGATTAATCCCGAATTCCGGACCGGTTGCGATTCCGAATCGATTCCGAATCGCAACCGGATATCCGACGTGTCTGCCGACGTCGCGTGCGAATTGCGCACGAATCGCAATCACTTATGCATCATCCGCAGCACGCACTTTCGTAGTTCGGACGCAACGAGCACGAACAACGCAAGTCCGATGCATTCCACCCACGCACCAGCCGAAAGCGGCACGGTGCCGAACGCGGTGTTGAGGAACGGCACGTAGATCACCACCAGCTGCAGCACCACGGAAACACCGATGGCGCCCCACAGCCACTTGTTGGCGAACAGTCCGACGAACACCGATTGTTCGTGCGAACGCGAGGCGAGCGCGTTGAACATCTGGGCGAACACAAGAATCGTGAATCCCATCGTGCGGGCTTCGGTCATCTGGGCTTCATGGCCGATGGCCTCCACGGAACGATCCGTGAACAAGCCTCCGGCGAGATGCATGTCCATGCCGATCAACGTCACCGCGGCCATGATCACGCCGATGAAAATGATGTCGCGCCACATTTCCGCGTCGATCACTCGATCGGTCAGTCGACGCGGCTTGCGTTTCATCACGTCATCGGTGGAGGGGTCCACGCCCATGGCGAGCGCCGGAGCCGCATCAGTCAGCAAGTTGATCCACAGCAGCTGCGTAGCGAGCAACGGCACGGTCACGCCTTGCGTGCCCGGCTGGGTGATGCCGAGGAATCCGGCAAGCATCACACCGCCGAATACGGTAAAGACCTCGCCCACGTTGGAGCTCAGCAGGTAGCGCAGGAACTTCTTGATGTTGTCGAAGATTCCGCGTCCTTCACGCACTGCGGCGACGATGGTGCTGAAATTGTCGTCGGCAAGAATCATCTTGGCGCTTTGCTTGGTCACTTCAGTGCCGGTGATGCCCATCGCCACGCCGATGTCGGCGGTTTTGACCGCCGGAGCGTCGTTCACGCCGTCACCGGTCATCGCCACGATGTTGCCTTGCCGTTGCAGCGACTCCACGATCTTCAGCTTGTGCTCCGGCGCGACTCTCGCATATACGGAAATCTGCGAAGTCACCTTGTCGAACGCCGCTTCGTCGGGCAATGCGTCCAGTTGGCTGCCGGTCATGGCCTTGCCGCCCGGTTCAATGATGCCCAGATCGGCGGCTATGCGGGCCGCTGTGAGCGGATGATCGCCCGTAATCATGACCGTACGGATGCCCGCGCGATGCGCTTCGGCAACGGAGTCTCGCACTTCGGTACGCGGAGGATCGATGATACCGACCATGCCGACCCAGATCAGATCGCTTTCCAGCACGTCGCTTTGTTCCGCGATATCGGCCACCTGGCCTGCCGTATTGAGCGTGATGCCTTCCACGTCGGCGAGCGATGCGCTGCCGAGCGGACGGTAGGCCTGCCCCAACGTACGGTACGCTTCCGAGGAAAGTCGTTCGACGGTAGCAAGAATCTGCTGGCGGTCACCTTCCGTCATCGGCCGAACGGCGCCGCCGACCGCGATTCTGTCGCAATAGCCGAGCAACACATCCGGAGCGCCCTTCGAAAAGACCGTAAGTTTGCCGGCATCGGCGTTGTCCTGCGCAACGATCGACATGCGCTTTCGTTCGGATGTGAACGGTATTTCGCCGATTCGCGAGTAATTCGAGAATTTACGATCGGCATGCACCTTGCGCGCACCGACGATCAGGGATACT
>CAVEVJ010000021.1:0-2128 GCA_963619075.1 Acidaminococcaceae bacterium | reverse complement strand
CATCTGGGCATGCTCGATGGAGCCGTGGGCGTGGGTGCGTTCCGCGCAGTCGAGCACGATGGTGTTCGCTTCGTCTCCGATGGCGTGACAGGCGATGTCGAAATCGTGTTCGGTGGCCAAGCGCATGTAGGATTCGATCTGCTCCGGTGTGTAGCTCAGGGTTCCGAATGTTTCCGGAGTGATACCGGAGTACGGTGTGGAACAGTAGGCGGAACGGGTGTTCAACGAGCCGTCCGCGATCATCTTCATCGCGCCGACGTGACCGAGTCCATGGCTTCCGGGCAGTTCGTCGCCGGTATGCCACCCGTCGTCGATGGCTTGCTGGAGCCGCTCGGGGTACACTCCGGCCTGAACGCGAAGGCCGTCGAGACCCTGTTCGAACCGGCTGATCCAAGTGTCGATGTTTTCGGCCATCTCATAGTCGCGTATGCCGACCACGCCCTTGCGGGCTGCGTCGAGTTCGGCATTGCGCAGAAGCTTCGACAATTCGGCCTGCGCGTCTGGGCCGGCGCTGAGCTTGTCGTAGGCGTCAAACCACTCCAGCTCGCCCACTAGGCCGGATTCATCCACATGAACGCCGAGTTTTTCGGCTGCGGCGGAATTCACCCAGCCACAATGCATGTCGGCGCTGGAAAGCGCGACCGGCTGATCTCCCGCAGCCGCGTCGATCGCGGCCAATGTCGGCTGCGCGTCGTCGGCCCCCAGGGAGTGTCTGAACCGCATGCCGACCACGTATTGATTCGGATCGAGCGTGCCGGCTGCGCGTAGCGCGTTCAAATGTCCGCGAAGCATGTCGAGGGCATCTTCGGCGCTGCGCGCTTCAATCAGATCGAGCCGTCCCAAGGTGTACGCCCACTGTGTGAAATGCGTGTGGTTGTCCCAGAGTCCGGGAATGACCCATGTGCCTGAAGATTCGTCGGATGAACTGATTTTGGTGATCCGACCATCGTCGATCTCAAGATCGACTGGCGTGTCTGCGCTTACGAATCGCAGACCTTTCAGACTTGTCTTCGTGCTCATGCGTCCTCTTTTCCGTTGGACTGTTTCCGCGTTCGCCGCCATCTATAAGCGGGATGGCAAGCGAGATGGCAAGCAAGATGGCGTGCTATCTACTGGATGGAGGCCAATGCCTGGTCGAGGTCGGCGATGATGTCGGCCGCGTTTTCGATGCCGCAGCTCAGGCGTACCAGATCGATGCCCACGCCGGCTTCCTCGAGCTGTTCCTCGGTGAGCTGGCGGTGCGTGGTGCCTGCCGGATACAGTGTGCAGCTACGTGCGTCGGCCACGTGCGTGGCGATGGACACCATCTTGAGTGCGTCGAGGAACGCCGAGACCTTCTCGCGGCCGCCGGGCACTCCGAAGGAGATCACGCCGCAGGTGCCGTTCGGCATGTACTTTTCGGCCAGAGCGTGGTACTTGTCGCCTTCGAGGCCGGGGTAGCTCACCCAGCTGATGCGCGAATCGGCTTCCAGCCACTTGGCCACGGCCAGCGCGTTCGCGCAATGGCGTTCCATGCGCACGCCCAGCGATTCCATGTGCATGCCCATGATCCACGAGTTGATCGGCGCCGGTGTGGAACCGAAATCACGCATAAGCTGTGCGGTGGCCTTGGTGATGTAGGCGGCCTTGCCGAATTCCTTGGCGTAGGTCACACCGTGATAGGAGTCGTCCGGCGTGGTCAGTCCCGGGAATTTCTCCGCATGCGCCATCCAGTCGAAGTTTCCGGAATCCACGATCGCGCCGCCCACGCAGGAGCCGTGGCCATCCATGTACTTGGTGGTGGCGTGGGTCACGATGTCCACGCCGTATTCGAACGGACGGCAGTTGATCGGCGTCGGGAAGGTGTTGTCGACGATCAGCGGCACGTTGTGGCGGTGCGCGGCGTTCGCGAACTTCTCGAAGTCCAGCACGATGAGCGCCGGATTGGAGATCGATTCGCCGAACACGGCCTTGGTGTTCGGCTGGAACGCGGCCTCCAGTTCCTCTTCGGTGCATTCGGGGCTCACGAACGTGCATTCGATGCCCATCTTGCGCATGGTCACGTTGATGAGGTTGAAGGTTCCGCCGTAGATTGCGGAGGATGCCACGATGTGATCGCCGTTGTTGCAGATGTTGAACAGCGCGAAGA
>CAVEVJ010000020.1:0-5455 GCA_963619075.1 Acidaminococcaceae bacterium | reverse complement strand
CGCGCCGACCACAAGGGCCACGTTGGCCTGGGGGAACTGCGGGTTGATGTCATCGAGATCCACGAGCTCCTCGTACGGCACGTTGGCTTCCGCAAGCAGCACGTTCATGTGGCCCGGCATACGGCCTGCCACCGGGTGGATGGCGTAGGAGACCTCGACGCCATGGCCCTTGAGCAGTTCGCCGAGGTCCGCAAGCTCGCGCTGGGCCTGCGCCTGGGCAAGACCGAAGCCCGGAACGAAAATGACCTTTTCGGCATAGACCAGCTGCACCGCCAGATCGTCGGCGGAGGTTTCCTTCATCGTGCCTTCCGGTCCTTCGCCCGCACCAGCAGCGGAGTTGGATCCGCCGAAGCCGCCCGCAAGCACGGACAGCAGCGGTCGGTTCATAGCCTTGGACATGGCGATGGACAGGGTCACGCCGGCCGCGCCGACGAGAGCGCCGGCCACGATCAGCGCGATGTTGTTAATCGCCAGGCCGGACATGGCCACTGCGGTGCCGGTGCATGCGTTAAGCACGGAGATGACGACGGGCATGTCCGCGCCGCCGATCGGAATAACGAAGACAAGGCCGTAACCGAGTGCGAACACGGTGGAGAGAATCGACCACAGAAGACGCTGTTCCGGCTGCACGCACAGCATGACGAACGATGCGACGGTCAGCACGATGAACGCGACATTCCAAATGTTCTTGCCGGGCAGGGAAAGATTCCTGATGAACTTGATGCCCTGCAGTTTGCCTGCTGCGATGAGGGAGCCGGAGAAGGTGACGGAGCCGATGACGATGCCCAATCCTGCGGTGATCAGCACCACCAAGGACGGCGTGCCGTCGGAGGTCAAGATATCGTTCAACGCCACGAGCGCGGCCGCGCCGCCGCCCACGGTGTTGAACACGGAGACCAGCTGCGGCATGTCGGTCATCTGCACTTTCTTGGCGGAGACCACGCCCGCGACGGCACCGATGGCGATGCCGACGATCAGCAGCACGACGGCCACGGCATGCTGGAAGCCGTTGGAGATTTCTTCCGCGAACAGCACGATGAAGGCCATCGCCACGGCCATCACCATGCCGATGGCGGAGACCGTGTTGCCCTTGCGCGCGGTCTTCGGAGAGTTCATCAAATGCAGACCGACGACGAACAGGACCGCGGCCAGCAGATAGACGAACCATTCGATGACGCCGAGCGGAGTGCTCAGCATTTCGGCCAGGGTACCCATTTACTTGGCCTCCTCTTCCTTCTTCTTGCCCTTGTCGGACTTGAACATTTCCAGCATGCGGTCGGTCACCACATAGCCGCCTACGACGTTCATGGTGCCCAGAACGGCAGCCAGGAAAATGAACACCCATGCGAGTGGGCTGGTGGCGTGCGCCGCGACGATGACCACACCGGCGATGACGATGCCGTGGATGGAGTTCGCGCCCGACATCAGCGGGGTATGCAGGGTGGCTGGCACCTTGCCGATGACCTCGACGCCGATGAGCAGCGCGAGGACGAACAGTGTGATGGCAACGACGATATCCATTGCTTACTTCTCTTCCTTCTTGGCTTCTTCGCCACGGCCGGCCACGACCATGGCGTTATCGAGCTCCTCGCCCAAATCGATGGCAAGCTTGCCATCACGCACGAAGTGCGCGAGCACATCGGCCACGTTACGGCTGAGGAGGTTGGACGCGGTCGTGGACACGCCACTGGCCAGATACGGAGCGCCGATGATGGTCACGCCGTTTTCGGTCACCTGGGTGCCGATGGCGGAGCCTTCGACGTTACCGCCAAGATCGCTGGCCGCGCAGTCCACGATCACCGCGCCACGATGCAGTCCGGCCACGCCTGCGCTGGTCAGCAGGACCGGAGGCTTGCGCCCCGGAACCTTGGCGGTGGTGATGACGATATCGAATTCGGCGGCCTTCTTGTCGACCGCGGCCTGCTGCTGGGCCTGTTCTTCGGCACTCAGCGCACGCGCATAGCCGCCTTCGCCCTGGCCCTTGGAGAAATCGAGTCCAAGATCCAGGAACTTGGCGCCCAGGGATTCGACCTCTCCCTTGGATGCCGGGCGGACGTCGTATGCGGTGACGACGGCACCCAGGCGCTTCGCCGTGCCGATCGCCTGAAGGCCGGCGATGCCGGCACCGAGGATGAGCACCTTCGCCGGTCGAATCGTACCGGCGGCGGTGGTCATCATCGGCAGGAAGGAACCGTAGGCGTCCGCGGCCACGATGGCGGCCTTGTAGCCCATCACGGAATTCTGGGACGTCATCTCGTCCATGGACTGGGCGGAGCTTAGCTGACGTGGCAGCTTCTCCATCGCCACACCGACCAGTCCCGCCTTTTCGAGCGCGGCCACGTAGTCGGCGTCGGTGAACGAACCGAGCATACCGATAATCCAGGTTCCCCGCTTGACCTTGGCAAGCAGTTCATCGCTCGGACGATCGACGAAACCGAGCGCGTCGGCGCGCGCGATCACATCGTCCGCGGAAACGACCTGCGCTCCGGCCTTGACGTAAGCCTCATCAACATAGTGCGACGCCATACCTGCGCCGGACTCGATCAGGCAGTTAACACCCGATTTACGCAATCTCGTTACGATATCCGGCGTCAGAGCAACACGGGACTCGTGTTCGGACGTCTCGTTGAGAACTCCGAAGACCACGGTGGCTTCAGCTGTTTCAGCCATAGGTGCCCTTTCTTCCTCTTCAAAGAAATCTAATGAACAGATACAGCGAACCAGTGTAACGTAGGTCACACCTTTCACATGGGAAACGTTCATCTATTGAGTTGAACAGGCACCTCTTCCCTACGCTACCGTAAGGTGACGTGTCGCGCTCGGTGGTCTATCATTCCTACTCAGATACCTTGTTTTCATACCTGTGGGAGTGTCACGTGTCTATCTTCACCTCTTTGAACAATCAGGCCGCCAATCTTGCGCAGAAGGCGCTGCGGTTGGGAGGTGACTTCGTCCATCCCGTCAGCGACGATTCCGGCAACACCCCGGACTACAACGATCCTGACACGTTCCTCTCCCCCGACGAGCATATTGAGCTTCCCCATACCGAGGAGTGGGGTCCGGAATTCCCATCGACCACTTTCCTCGACCCGCAGACCGGCCTGCTGACCACTGGAACGCAAGGCCGTCCTCCACTGGATGAGAGCACCACCATCTACGACATCTACGCCGACCGAGCCGAACGCATGGGGGACGAACCTCTCTACACGTTCAAGCAGAACGGCGAATGGGTCACAAAAACCGGCAACGAAGTACTTGCCGACATCCGCAAGACCGCGAAGGGCCTGCTGCACTATGGTCTGAAGAAGGGCGACAGCGTGGCCTTCATGTGCCGCACGTCCTATGAGTGGAACGTGTTCGACGCCGCGGTTCTGACATGCGGCGGCGTGCTGGCCACGATTTACGACACCGATTCCGCCGAACAGATCCGCAACATCGTCAACAATTCCGATTCGCGTCTGCTTGTCGTCGAGACCAAGGATATGCAGGCCAAGGCGGACGGCGCCGAATCGGACTGTCCGACGCTGGAGCACATCATCTGCTTCGAAAACGGCGGTTTGGACGAGATTCAGGCATACAGTTCCGGCGTAAGCGACGAGGATCTCGACGCGCGCATCGCATCGGTCAAGAAGACCGACCTGTGCTCCATCGTATATACGTCCGGTTCCACCGCGGCGCCGAAGGGCGTAGAGATGACACATGAGCATTACTGCACCACTGCGTTGAATCTGCCGGAATACATGCCGCAGCTGCTGCATGAGAAGTCCCACACCGTGTTGCTGTTCCTGCCGCAAGCGCACTCCTTCGCCCGGGCCATCAACTATATTTGCGTGGCCAGCGAGATGCGCATCTACATCGCCCAGGGCATCAAGACCCTTATTTCCGATCTGCAGGTGGCCAAGCCGACCATCATGATCGTGGTTCCCCGCGTTCTCGAGAAAGTCTACAACGCGGCTTCCCAGAAGGCCGGCCATGGCGCCAAGGGCGTGGCATTCGCGGCAGCCGTGGTGGCCGCGCAGAACTATATGAAGGAGATCAGCGCCAAGGGCAAGGCGAGCGCAATCACGAAGGCCCGCCGCGCGGCGTTCGATCCGGTCGTCTACTCCTCACTGCGCGAGGTACTGGGCGGACGCGCCAAGTGGATCGTGGCCGGCGGAGCGCCGCTCGATCCGGAACTCATGGCGTTCTTCCGTGGCGCAAACGTTCCGGTATACGAGGGCTACGGTCTGACCGAAACCACCGCACCATGCGCGTTCAATCCGCTTGGCGTGCCATACCATCAGGGTTCCGTGGGCATCGCATTCCCTGGATTCGAGCTACGCATCGCACAGGATGGTGAAATTCAGGTCAAGGGCATCTCGGTATTCCCGAAGTACCATAAGAACGAAGAGGCTTCCGAGGATTCGTTCACCGAGGACGGCTGGTACAAGACCGGCGATCTGGGACGAATCGACGACGAAGGCTTCCTGTACATCATCGGCAGGAAGAAGGATCTCATCATCACGGCGGGCGGCAAGAACGTCTCCCCCGGTCCCATCGAGGAAGTCATCAAGCGTTGCGAGTTCGTCTCGCAGGCTCTGGTCCTCGGAGACAAGCGTCCGTTCATTTCCGCTTTGGTGACGCTTGACGAGGATGCGTTGCGTCCGTGGCTGGGAGCCAAGGGATTGAACCGCGACATGCCTTTGGACGAGGCTGCCGGAAACGCCGCGGTACGCGCCGAGGTGCAGAAGTGGGTGGATCAGGCGAATGAAGGCGTCTCCCGCGCCGAATCCGTGCGTAAGTTCATCATTCTTCCGGAGGAGTTCACCCAGGAGAACGGTTTGATGACCGCCTCCATGAAGGTGATCCGTCCGAAGGTCATCCAGCGTTACTCCACCCTGCTGAACACGCAGATGTACACCAAGAAGAAGTAAGCCTCGCGCGAAGACAGCGATGAGGATCTAACGACAATGGCCGTTCCCGCGAAATCGTTACGCAGGAACGGCCATTGTCGTAGAATCGGGGAAGATCAGAATCCCAACTTCTCCAGCTGCTTGGGATCGGACTGCCATCCCTTGGCGACCTTGACGTGCAGGTCAAGCTTCGCCTTCTGTCCGACAATGCGGTTCACCGCGGTGCGAAGCTTCTTCTTGACACGGACGAGATGCTCCGCCCCCTTACCGATGATGATGGGCTTCTGCGAATCGCGTTCCACATAAATGGAGACGATCACATGCGCCTTGCCGTCATAGGACTGACCGCTTTCGTTATCTTCCGGATATTCGATGGAATCGACCACGACCGCCAGCGAATGAGGCAGCTCATCATCTAATTCCTCAAGGAAAGCGCCGCGCACGAGTTCCGCGATGGTCTCTTCCGGACGTTCCTCGGTAATCTGCTCGGCAGGGTACATCTGCGGGCCTTCGGGCATGTTCTCGATCAGGACGTTGCGAACCTCCGACAGATTGTCATGCTT
>CAVEVJ010000019.1:0-5232 GCA_963619075.1 Acidaminococcaceae bacterium | reverse complement strand
GTTTTTAGCCCTAAAGACCGTTCTCGGACGGTTCTAGGCCGCGAGTAATCCGCACAGCCGCCCGAAAATCCGCACGACTTGCTGAGAATCCGCACGACCTGTCAAAAATCCACACAGTACTGCAGAAATCCGCACAACCCGTCAAAAATCCGCAAACACTGTCTGCAGGCTTAGGTTGAACACGGAATATTTCACCATGCGACTCGCCCATAATCAGTCCAAGATCCGCCAACCTTGTTACCGCATTGCGCCTAGACTTAAGACTGAATCATATGCGAAGATCAAATTCCAAGGAGGCATCATGCCGGTCATCCATACCCATGTTTCCGTTTCCACCACTCCGGAACAGCGCGAAGCCCTGAAAACCGCCTATGGCAAGGCCATCACTTCCGTTCCGGGAAAGTCCGAAGGCTGGCTGATGTGCCCGTTCGAGGACAATATGCCGATTTATTTCGGAGGCGACGATTCCAAGCCTGCGGCGTACGTTGAGGTGAACGTTTTCGGACGTTCCGTACCGGGCTCCGCCTGGGAGCAACTTACCAAGCAGATCATGGACGCGCTTGAGAAGGAACTCAACATCCCCGCCGACCGCACGTACATCCGATACACGGCTACCACTGATTGGGGCTGGAACGGCGGTAATTTCTGAGCTACGCCTAAGCACCATCTAAGCTCTGTCTAAGCTCCACTCCCCTAAAAAAACACTGGGCTGATTAGGCCGAAATCAATCGACCGAATCAGCCCAGTTCAATTTCGCTTTGCTTTAACCGGACAACTAGTCGAATCAAGTAATCAGTCAAGCTGCTCGGAAAGCTCCATCCACTCCATCTCAAGTTCTTCCGATTCGTCAATGATGGCCTGAAGCTGACCATTCAATTCGCCAAGACCGGTGTAATCGCTTGGATCGCAAGCAGCCATGCGAGATTCCAGATCGGTTTTCTGTTCCTCCAATTTGGCAAGCTTGCGTTCGATCGCCGACACTCGTTTAGATGCCTCGTGGAACGCTTTGCCAGTCAACTTCGGAGCGGACGAAGAAGTTGCGGTACCAGCGGAAGCCGATCCAACTTCAGCTGAGCCATTCGAACCAGACAGACCAGCCGAACCGGAATCTACCTCACCGGAAGTAGTACCAGCATCACCAGCTCCAGCGGCCTTACGTGCCTTTCCAGCGCCACCGGAAACACCGGCCATCTCCCCCGCAAACGGATTCTTGCCGTTCTTGATGGCTTCGGTCATATCGAGATAATCCTGCACGCCTCCGGGCAGATGCCGCACCTTGCCGCCAATCAGCGCATACTGCTGATCCGTGACTCGCTCAAGCAGATAACGGTCGTGGGACACCACGATCAACGTGCCCGGCCAAGTGTCGAGCAGGTCTTCCATCACGGCAAGCATATCGGTGTCGAGATCGTTGCCGGGCTCGTCCATGATGAGCACGTTCGGCTCGTCAAGCAGAATGAGCAGCAGCTGCATGCGGCGCTTCTGTCCACCGGAGAGATCCTTGATCGGCGTCATCAGCTGCGCCGATTCAAAACCGAGCCGTTCCATCATCTGCCCCGGCGTGGTTTCCTTGCCATCCACAATGTAGCTCGGCTTGTAGCGGCTCAGCACTTCCTTGATCTTGTATTTGCCGAGTTTCTCCAGCTCGTCAAGACGCTGCGAAAGCACCGCGAACTTCACGGTTTTGCCGATGTTCACATGCCCTGCGGTCGGGGTGATCGTGCCGTCGAGAATCTTCAGCAGCGTCGATTTTCCGGCGCCGTTCGCGCCGACGATGCCGAAACGGTCACCAGGGCCGATCAGCCACGTCACGTCGTCAAGAATCTTACGACCGGTGACGGTGATTTTCTGCGCCGCGGACGTTATCTGCGACTCCTGCGATTCCAGCGCGTCCTGCGATGCGGAAGCTTCCGTTTCGTCACTTCCCGATTTTTCCGCCGCTTTCTCGGCTTTCCGCGCGATTCGCACGGCCGATTGCGCGGATGCGACACCGGCATCAACCAGACGTGGATCGGTAAGATCGTCGACCGCCACTTCCACGGATCCGTGCACCTGCGGTTCGGCGTACATTGCCGGAACCACGTCGACGCGCGATGCCGAGGCTTCCATTTCGGCCACGTCGGGATCGTAGTCGGCTTCTCCCTGCATGTGTTCGAATATCTGCGTCACGTCGATCAGATCGACCACCTGCTTGCCGAGACGGGAGGTGGCCATCTGCTTCAGTTCGAGTGTGTTTCGTACCGGCGGCACGTCGGCGATGAGCTCGCGCGCGGCCTTTACATGAAACTTCTGTTTGGTGGAACGCGCGCGAGCGCCGCGGGTCAGCCAGGCCAGTTCTTTGCGGGCCAGGTTGCGACGTTTCGTTTCTCGCACGTCCGCCTAGCGGTCACGTTCGACGCGTTGCAGCATGTATGCGGAGTATCCGCCTTCGAATGGTTCGATTACGCCGTCGTGCACTTCCCACATCGACTCGCAGACTTCGTCGAGGAACCAACGGTCGTGCGTGACGAGCAACAGCGCGCCGGAGCCTGTCGACCAGCGGTTTTTCAAATGTTCGGCCAGCCAGTGGATTGTGACGACGTCCAAGTGGTTGGTGGGCTCGTCGAGGGCCAGAATGTCCCAGTCTTTGAGCAGCAGTCGCGCGAGGTCGGCACGACGGCGTTGGCCGCCTGACAGTGAGCCGATTTTCGCTTCCAAGCTGATGCCGCCAAGCAATGCTTCCACGATTTCACGTGATTTGGTTTCCGCGGCCCATTCGTAGTCTTCACGGCCTTCGAGCGCGGCTTCGCGTACGGTTGCGTTGTCGTCGAGCGGGTCACGCTGGTCCAGCATGCCGAATGTGAGTCCTCCGCGTATCGTTACACGGCCGGAATCGGGTTCCTGCGTTCCACGGAACAGGTGCAGCAGCGTGGATTTTCCATCGCCGTTCTTACCGACGATTCCAATGCGATCGCCTTCGAAGACACCTTGCGTGACGTCGGTGAAAATCGTTTTCGTGGCGAAAGCGAGCGATACGTGTTCAAGTCCCAAATCATAAGTCGGCATAATCCACCAATGTAGCTTAACGGCGGAACCTCGGACAGATGATGGTTCGGCACGGACCTTGCGTAAGGAGAACGACCTCAGTCTGTCATCGATTGCGCGTAGGAGTTGCAGCGTGCGGCGAAACCGGAGAACACCTGGTCGGCGAGAGGCTGCAGCTGCGGATTGCATTCGGCGAACGCCTCACGCAGCTTCGATTTCGAACCGCCCACGGCTTTCAGATCCTTGACCATGCTCGGCTCGTCCAACCACTCCTCCAGCAATGTGGGCGTGACTTCCAAATGGAACTGCAATCCCAGTGCTGAACCGAATCGGAACGCCTGGTTCTTGGTTTTCTCGCTGCGTGCGAGCGGCTGCGCGCCCTCTGGAAGCGTCACCACATCGTTGTGCCAGTGGAGCACGTCCGCGGTTTTGTTCCACATCGAGAAGAAGTCATGCTTGTCGACCCGTTTGATCGGGGCGAATCCGATTTCCGGCGACTCCCCCACCTTGAGTTTCGCTCCGAACGCTGTGGCTATGATCTGATGGCCCAGGCATACGCCTAGTATCGGCTTGCCCACGCTCACCGCGGCACGGGCCAGCTTGGCCTCCGCCTTAAGACCGGGATACTTGCCGTAGTCGAGCGCGCCCATCGGACCGCCCATGATCACTACTCCGGAAACGTCTTTGAAGTCGGGCAGGTCGGGCTTTTTCTCCTTGGCCACGTTCATAATCTGGTATGACAAACCCAAGTCGTCCAAACTATCCAAAATACGTCCCGGCTTCTCCCACGGAACGTGCTGCATAATCAACACCTGCGATTGCGTCATGCAATCATTTTTACATCATTTGCGTAAATAACATTCACAAATTCGACAAAACGACTTCCGACGCCCTGTTCATGTCCTATTCAGAAGGCTGTTTCACGAAGCGAATCCAAGCGCGATTATGTCCGATTCAGGCAATACCCTCATGCTTATGACGAACACGCAAGAACCGCAGAATACCAACATTTCCGGCGTTACCGACGCTGTTCCGGCAGTAGCCGAGGCGGCGGCAGGTCTGAAGCTGTATGACACCGCATCGCACGCGGTGTCGAATTTCACTCCGATCAAGCCCGGTCAGGTCGGCATCTACGTGTGTGGCGCCACCGTGCAAAGCTCGCCGCATATCGGCCATATCCGCGCCGCCGTGGCTTTCGATGTGGTTCGCCGCTGGTTCGAGCGTCTCGGATACAAGGTCACGTTCGTGCGCAACGTCACCGACATCGACGACAAGATTCTCGACAAGGCGGCCGCCGCCGGCCAGCAGTGGTGGGAACGCGCCTACATTTACGAACGTGAGTTCACCGAGTCGTACAACACGCTCGGCGTTGAGCCGCCGACCTACGAGCCGCGCGCGACCGGCCATATGATCGACATGATCGATCTGATCAAGCAGATCATCGATAACGGTCACGGCTATGTGGTCACCGACGAAAGCGGCAATCCGACCGGCAACGTGTATTTCGACGTGGCAAGCTGGCCGTATTATGGCGAACTGACGCATCAGAAGCAGACCGCGATCTGCGACGAAGCCTCGAAGGTCACCGATGCGATGGGCCCGTCCGTGGATAACGCCGGCAACGACAAATACAATCCCGTCGACCCGGCCGACATGTCTCCCGACAAGCATGATCCGCGTGATTTCGCGCTGTGGAAGGCTCCGAAGGATTCCGATCCGCTCGACGCCCGTTGGAACACACCATTCGGTACCGGACGCCCCGGCTGGCATATTGAATGCTCTGCGATGAGCCACCGTTATCTGAAAGACATGTTCGACATCCACGGCGGCGGCCTTGATCTGCGATTCCCCCACCACGAGAATGAGATGGCGCAGACGCGTGCCGCCGGCTACGATTCGGCCGCCCGTTGGATGCATTCCGCCTGGGTTACCGCCAAGGGCGAGAAGATGAGCAAGTCTCTCGGCAACGGTCTGTCCGTTCCGGCGGTTCTGGCGCAGAATTCCGCTTGGGTGGTGCGTTACGCGCTTGGTTCCGTGCAGTACCGTTCCATGCTGGAATGGTCCGATCAGACGCTGGCCGAAGCGCAGTCCGCCTATGACCGCGTGGCGAATTTCATCGAACGTGCGGCCGCCGCGATTGGCGAGCAGCCGTCGCATGACGAGATTTCCGCAATCGGCGCGGACCAGTTGCCGTCCGATTTCGTTGCC
>CAVEVJ010000018.1:0-2707 GCA_963619075.1 Acidaminococcaceae bacterium | reverse complement strand
CGCTGGCGATGTTGGCAAGGACAAGCCGGATGTGTATCTGCTCGCGGCATCACGTTTGGGAGTGGAGCCATCCGACTGCACGGTTTTCGAAGATCTGCTGATTGGCATGAAGTCCGCGAAATCCGTCGGCATGAATGTATGGGCCATGCACGACGACTCATCGGATTCCGACTGGTCTGAAATCTGCGAGTTTGCCGATGGTGTCATGTTTGACTTCAGAGACGCACCGCAACGGCTGTAGTTGAAACACCGCCCAGCGTTCATTGAAATGATAATTGAAATATTTCAACCACTTTCAAAGACGTTGAACATGTTTGAAACGGTTTGAAATATTTCATTTTTACTCAAACTGTTCTCTGTACGCTTGTTCAAACATGCTGAGAAGATCGATCAACTCGATATCCGCGGCTTTGGCCTCGCTGACGGTTTGCCGAAGCAACTGCATGATGAGCTCGCTGGAATGTTCCTTGATCAGCTCATTGCCATTGCTCATAACGAAGGTGCCTTTCCCCTGTACATTACTCACAAGGCCCTCATCCGCCAGTTCGTTGTACGCCTTGTTGATGGTGAGAACACTGACGTGCAGCTGCTTGGAAAGCTCTCGAAGCGAGGGGAGTGGCTCTCCTGCCGCGAGTTCTCCCGAACGAATCGCTGAGCGGATTTGACTTTTGATTTGCTCGTACATCGGTTCTTTTGATGTCTGTGAAATTTCCAGTTTCATGGGAAGCCTTTCTGTGCCTTATATAACAGTATACAAGCACTGTTCTACTGTTATACATAATAGCAAACACTGTTTAACTGATATGCAGAACACTGCTACAGTAGCAGGTACTGTTTCGCTGTTCTATACAACAGTGAAAGTGTTATATAGAACAGTTTATGACCGTGCGCCTTGACTGTTATTCCAGTGTTTTCAGGCACTATAACACCTACTGCAGGATGCCGAATGACCTGTACTGGCTCTTGCTGATCGCCTGTGTTTCAGTGTTATGCATGATTGAGTTTATTTGTTCTTGTCCAAACCCCGGCGAACAATACAGAACCTGCAAGTGGCCCCCGACGTACGGATGTAACGTAAACACGTCAATCCGCCTGCCAGGAAGTCGCCATTCCGAGTCCTTCGCCATGCGCCCCCTCGCCGCCCGTTCCAACGGGTAGACCAGTGGGGCCGGATGCAAATCGTAATTGCACAACATAACGAAAGGAATCTCAATATGCCTCGTAACGGCAAGGAAGGCATTCTCTTCAGCTTCATCATGTCGGCCATCATGATTTATGTGATGGCCGCGCTCAACTATGGTGTACGTACCGGGGATGTCGGAGCCGCCTCATGGAGCTACGCGTTCTTCAACTGGCCTTTGGCCTATGTGGTTGGCATAGATCTGTGATCTATGCATCTGCACGCCGAGCTCGAGGGCCATCATGAACCGTTTCTGCGCGCAGACCGATCGCGCTTTGTGGAAGGGAATCACCGTCAAATTCCTCATGGTCGTGCTCATGACCGTATTCATGACCATTTTCGGAGCCATCATGGCCTTCGGGCCTTCAGCGGATGCTGTCGTGGGTTTCTTCTCTATGTTCCCCTACAACTTCACCATCGCGCTGCCGATTCAGATGCTCATCGTGGCTCCGCTCTCCGGCGTGATCGTGCACGCGATCGGAGACAAGGCCGGCTGGAATCAGGCCGTCCGGCAGCACGCTCCGAAACTTGACGTCGAAACCTGTCTGGAAGGCTGACTCCGCACACGCGGCTCACGACCGCGGAACAATGGGAACGCAGCTTCGCATAAGATTGTTTTCATGCGAAGCTGCGTTCCCGTTATGGGTCATGTGGCCATTGACTTCTCCGTAACGATTACGCAGTAGCGTGTGCGGAGATTCCCCATGGAAAGCCATGGCAACCAAGACGGATGATGAACCGGAAGGAAAGGATTGCTGACATGACGGCACGGCGTAATGACGAACGGACAGTCGCGGGGGAGCGTCGCATGATGCGTCGCGCGGATCGTGAGGTGACTGATCCGACGCAGGCCATGGCGATTATCGAGGCCTGCAAAATCATTCGCATCGCCTATATGGACGCGGAGGGCCTGACCGTAGTGCCGATGAATTTCGGTTTTGAAAACGAGGACAGCGCAGGTGCCGCCAAACCGACGTTCTACTTTCACAGCGCACCGATTGGACGAAAAATGGACGCCATCAAAGCGGCGGACAACGCGTTGCCGGTCGCTTTCGAAATGGAAACCGACTGCGAAGTGGTTGAAGGGCGCACGCCATGCAACTGGGGAGAAGCATTCAAGTCGGTGGTCGGCACCGGCGTCGCATCCATTGTCGATGATCCAGAAGAGTCACGTACCGCGCTCGGCCTGCTGATGAAGCAGCAGGCCGGTATGGAACACGTGGAATTCACGGACCAGCAGATTCGTAGCGTCACCGTCTGGAAGGTCGAATCGGACTATGTCACGGCGAAGGTACGCAAGAAGCCGGAGCCTCGCCGATAATGTCTGCCTTCCGATAAGTGGAGAAAATGCGTCACATATCCGTATGTCCGACGGAATGAATGATTTTGGCGAACGCCAGATAGATGATCCAAGCGGCCGGCATGGTCAGCATGAACATCGGATAGAACCATGCTATCGGCATATGCGAGTAGAAGAAGCCCGCCAGGATCGGTCCCAGCGTCATGCCCAGATCGATTCCCATATAG
>CAVEVJ010000017.1:0-5383 GCA_963619075.1 Acidaminococcaceae bacterium | reverse complement strand
GGAATACTGGCGTGGATTGGTCCGTCCGATTCCCCACGTGGCGTCGCCCAACGCCCAACTTGGCACGCTGTTCCACGCGTGGGCGGAGCGGTTCATCATGGCCGAAACGGACGCGGCCAATGACGGAACCGGATCGAGCACGGTGTCCAGGGCCGGCATGATCGCCGATATGGCGGCCGATGAGGCGAGGCTTGCGAACGGTGAAGCGGACGGCCGTGCGGCGCAGGAACGCGAGCTGCTTGTCTGGAAGCGACGACTGGCGCAATCGGTGTGGGCCAAGCGCAACCCGGCGTGGGCCGAACGCCAGCTCGTGGTCGACGTTCCGCAACTTGGCACCATCGTCAACGGTAAGCTCGACGCCGTGTTCTTCGGCGGGCTCAATCCGGAAGACAGTGCGAAAACCTACACCATCGTCGATTGGAAAACCGGACGAAAACCGCGTAAACAGAGCGAAATCAACGAAAAACTCGCTCAGCTCGACATGTATCGGATTCTGCTCTCGGCGATGGAAGGAATACCGCTGGACTCAATCGACGGGTGCCTCTACTATCTGAGTGAGGCCGAGGAAGCCGATCGCGTGCTTCAGGCGGCCGACAAAACAGAAGAAGAGATCCTTGCCGAGTTGAGCTACGGAATTCCAGAGCAATCCGACAACGACTAAAGCCGAGACGACGCCGTACAGCGGCGCGCCTTGCGGCATGCCTGCGGGAGGAACGCACCGCCGGCAGTGTTGTGGAGGAACGCCGCTACCCTCGTGCAGCATGTGTGGGCGGGCACACGTGCCGGACGCAACGAAAGTTAAGGAGCGAAACATCATGGCTGCGATTGACGCAACCAACATCCCGAACGCGCCGGTCAATCCGACCGACGCGAAGGCGCAGGACGCAACGGGCGTGGCGCTGAACCCGAAAACCGACATCGTGTATCGGCCGCTTGTGTGGGACGACATCGATGCGGCGGTCGAGCTGTTCGACCGAACCTGGCCGCAGAACATAGATCTTCTCGGCGAACGCAATTCACTATTGATCTCACGGTATTTCGTGCTGCATTACCTGCAGCCGACCACGTTCGCCAACGCGGCCTTCACCCAGGACGGAACATTGGCCGGAGTCACGTTCATCCGGGTGGCCGGCGAGGCCCCGCAGTTCGATGACATCGAGGTCGGCGAGGAGATGGCCGACGTGGTGCGGCTCATCATGGCCGACGAGAAGGCTGCGAAGCAGTTGCGGATGCTTGACGAGGCATACGCGTTGCAGCATGACCTTGAAAAGAACAGCCATGCCAACGAAACCACCATGGGTGAGCTGGAACTGTTCATGGTGAATCACGAGATTCGCGGCAAGGGCGTGGGCGGTCAGCTGTGGAACCGTATGCAGGAGCATTTCGCGGCTTGGAATGTGCCGGCGTTCTATCTGCATACCGATTCCGATTGCGACGTGAGCTTCTACGACCATAAGGGTCTGCAGCGCATCGCCGAACACTTGGGCAAATCCGCCGAATCCGCTGAATCTTCCGAATCCGCCGAGCCGGTGGAAGGAGAACAGGCGGAAGAGGGGCTGCTGTACGACGACATGTTCATCTACCGTGGGGAGGTGGCGCAGCTGTGAGCGAGACTCTCGAAGCCAAGACTCACAAGACGCCGTACGCGGTGTTGTTCTCCATTCCCGGCGCGAAGGCGTTCTGCGCTTCCGGCGCGATCGCACGACTGCCGATGTCCATGATGGGTCTGGGCATTATTCTGGCGCTCAACCATCTGTACGACAACTGGACGATCGCCGGCGTGATGAGTGCCGCCTACGTGCTTGCCACGGCGGCGGTCACTCCGTTGTATGCACGCCTGTTCGACCGGTTCGGCCAGCGTAAGGTGGGACGGGTCATTCTCGTGGTGCAGATCGCATCGATGCTGGGATTCGCGTTCGCGGCGCTTGTCCGCGTGCCGATTCCGCTGCTGTTCCTGTTGGCCGTGGTCATGGGATTGACGCAGTTTTCGTTCGGCGCGTTGGTAAGGACGCGATGGGCGTACGTACTTGAACGTACGGGCAACGGAAATATGCTCAACACCGCGTACGCGCTTGAATCGGCGATCGACGAGATCGTGTTCATCTTCGGACCGATCCTCTCCGCGTTCCTGGCGGCTTCCGTGCATCCGGTGTCGCAGCTGTTCGTGCCGACGTTCGCATCCGCGTTTGGCGGCGTGGTGTTCTTCATGCTGAAGGACACGCAACCGCCGGTCGTCCGCGAGATCGAAGTCGTGTCCGCGTCCGCGCAGGATGCCGATGTGGCGGGTGC
This sequence comes from Acidaminococcaceae bacterium, assembly GCA_963619075.1. Taxonomy (GTDB): domain Bacteria; phylum Actinomycetota; class Actinomycetes; order Actinomycetales; family Bifidobacteriaceae; genus Bifidobacterium. The sequence continues at coordinate 3,094 of CAVEVJ010000017.1, read as the reverse complement.
CAACGCGCAGGGCACGTCGAGAACCAAAGGAATCGCGGAATCGTTCGGCCTCGGCAATCTCAAGCGTCAGAGCGGTGCCAAGAAGCGCAACGTGCTCACGTATGCCGGCGTAGTGCCGCTGCTGATCGTGTTCATCGTGTTCAACATGAGTTTCACCGCGTTCGACACGTCCATCACGGCCGTCATGAAGGCGCTGCACCTTGATTCCGTGCTTGGCGTGCAGCTGGCCATGCTGGCGCTCGGATCGTGCATCGGCGCGCTGGTCTTCGGTTCCAAGGAACTCAAGGGCTCTCATTGGCGCCACATGATCATGTTCCTTGCGTTGATGACCGTCGGATTCTTCGTGATCCACATGTTCCAGGGGAACCTGATCATCATGGGATTCTTCGAGATCCTCACTGGTCTGACCGTCTCTCCGGTGTTCGCATCCGGAAACATCGTCGTGAAGGAGACCGTGCCGGAGGAGTCGCTGACCGAGGGGCTTTCCTGGGTGAGCACCGCAGGCACGGTCGGCGCGTCGTTCGGCTCCATGATCACCGGCATCGTGCTCGACCATGCCACGCCGAGCACCACGCTTATGCTGCCGTGGATTTTCGTGCTGTGCTCGATTCCGTTCGCGGTCCTCGGTTGGCTCGTGGTTCGCAAACGCGCGTGATTCATGTGATTCGTACGCGACTCACATGACCCGCACGCGAGTCGCATGCGAATCGGTCTTTCAATGAAAACTGCCGACGTTTACGTCTTGTAAGCGTCGGCAGTTTTCATTGCTGCGCCCGAAATTTGCGGCTTTCGGGATGGCCTGTCTCGCGATGGCCTGTTTTACAGGTCGGGTTTACAGGTCGAGGAAGTTGTCGAGTCCGACGGTCACGCCCGGGTGGTTTCCGGTCGAGACCTTGCGCACGGCCAGCAGCACGCCCGGCATGAAGGAGATGCGGTCGAAGCTGTCGGCGCGGATGGTCAGCTGTTCGCCCTCGTTGCCGAACAGCACCTCCTCATGCGCGTTGAGTCCGCGAAGACGTACGGCATGAACGTGGATGCCGTCAACGACCTGGCCGCGGGAGCCGCCGTCGGTCTCGGTCTTGTCGGGAACCGGACCGAGTCCGGCCTCGTTGCGTGCCTGCGCGATGCCCTGCGCAGTATGGAAGGCGGTTCCGGAAGGGGCGTCCACCTTGTTCGGATGATGCAGCTCGACCACTTCGGCGGATTCGAAGTACGGGGCGGCCACCTTGGCGAAATAATCGGCCAGCACGGCGGAGATGGCGAAGTTCGGCGCGATGAACACGCTCTGGTCGGCGCGTGGCGCTTCGGCGAGGGCCGCGCGTACCTGATCGAGCTTGTCTTCGGTCCAGCCGGTGGTGCCCACCACCACATCGACTCCCTGCTTCACCAATGCCAGCACATTGTCGAGCGACACGCTCGGCACGGTGAACTCCACCACCACATCGGTGTTGTCCGGAGTGATCTGCGTCAGATCGTCGCCGGCGTCGAGTGCGAGCGCCAGTTCGGTGTCGGCGGCGTTGCTCACGGCGTCGACCACGTGAGAGCCCATGCGGCCCTTGGCTCCGACTACGGAAACCTTGATCATGTTTGCTCCTTTGTTGCTGTGGCCCGGGCGGGCCTTCGTGTGTCGGTCTAGGTACGAATCTAAAGACTTGCTTCGACTCCTGGCCCGGTATTCGGCCGGCTTTGGCCAGCATGCGGAACGATCATGATTTGACGAGCCTTGCGATTGCGGCGTTCACTTCGGCGAGTTTTTCGTCGGATACCGCGCCGCCTTCGGCCACCGCTTGTTTGACGCAATGGTTGAGATGGTCGTCGAGCAGCAGGAGGGCCACCGATTTCAGTGCGCTGTTCGCTGCGGAGATCTGGGTGAGGACGTCGATGCAGTATTCGCCGTTTTCGGTCATCTGTTTGATGCCGCGCACCTGGCCTTCGATGCGATTGAGCCGTGCGATGATTTTCTTCTGGTCGTCCGCGTACCCGGGTTGCGTAACGTTCATTGCCGTGCTCCTTCCGGCGATTTCGTTTTGCTGTTTTGTTTCCTGCATTGAGTCTACACTCTTGCGTGTATACCCCATAGGGGTATATGGTTGGGTCTGTTGCAAAAAGGCAAATACGGGAAAGCAGCGAAAGATTATGCATACTGTCATTGCGATTATCGCGGCGGCGATCGTGACCACGGGCGTTCTGTGGTTCTTCTTTGCGCCACGCAAGGCGTATCGCGCGAAGATCGACGGCGATGTGCAGGAGGCCGTGATCGAGGTCAAGGGAGGGTACAGTCCTGCGCTGATCGAAGCGGAAGCGGGAATGCCGTTGCGGCTGGTGTTCGACCGCAAGGAGGACGGCGAATGCTCGTCCCATGTGGTGTTCGCCGATTTCGGAGTGGATCTGGCATTGCCGGCCTTCCGCACGACTGCATTGACGCTGCGTCCGCAAAATCCGGGGGAGTACCCGTTCGCCTGCGGCATGAACATGCTGCACGGCACGCTGAAGGTGGTTTCGGGCAAAACGGCAAACGCTGGAAAACCGCGGTTGGATGGCGAGCCTGTTGAGGCTGCCGTGCCGATGGGCTCCGCCGATACGGACGAACCTACGCGTCTCGACGAATCCATTGATTCCGCCAACTCCACCGAATCCGTCAACTCCGCCGATTCCAAGGAAATCAAAACCCTGCTCGCGCGTCTTGCGGTGTCGGCTGTGTGCGCGATTCCGGTGTTCTGTTCCGCCATGCTCATGCTCTACCACATGCCGGCATGGATGCAGCTGCTGTTCACCCTGCCGATCATGGGATATTCGGCGATGCCCATCTTCCGTAGCGGGTTCGCCGCGATCGTCCACCGTTCGCCGGAAATGAACGCGTTGGTGAGTCTTGGAACCGTATTCGCGTTCCTGTATTCGTGCGTGGTCACGTTCGCTCCGGGATTATTGCCGGTCAACGCCCGCGAACCGTATTTCGAAACCGTCGGCGTGGTCATCACGCTGATGCTCGTCGGCCAACTGTTGGAGGCGAAGGCGCGCATCGGCACGGGTGAGGCCATGCGCGCACTGGCCGGGCTGCGTCCGAAAACCGCGCGTGTGGTCCGCAATGTCGTCG
>CAVEVJ010000016.1:0-2031 GCA_963619075.1 Acidaminococcaceae bacterium | reverse complement strand
CCGTCGCCTACAACAAGAACATCTCCGGATTCCCGGAGAAGCTCAGCCAGACGGTATTGCCGATGTGGGCCATCTCCAAGGCGCAATAGCGTCGCGGGCGGTAGTGTTGCCGACGGCACCGCCACCGACGGCATCGCCTCGGACAACACTACCGCGGTCCACGCAATGGAACGTTGCATACAGGAACCTGCACTGAACCTCTGAAGGAGACGGATTCATGAGATTCTTGGGAAAGCGTCTCCTCCTGTTCGCGGGAGCGCTTGTGGGATTGTCCCTGCTGGTATTCGCGTTATTGCGGATTCTTCCCGGAGACGTGGCCGCGGTGGTGGCCGGCACCGGAGCCACGGCCGAGAAACTTGCGTCGCTGCGCTCGCAGATGGGGCTCGACAAGCCGTACGTCCAGCAGTATTGGAATTGGATTTCGGGATTGCTGCATGGCGATTTCGGCGTCTCGGTGGTCAGCGGCAAGGCGGTGGCCGGGCAGGTCGCGTCCCGTGCGTCCGTGACTTTTCCGTTGGTCGTGCTGAGCTTGGTGATCGCGTTGGCGATCGGCCTGCCGCTTGGCTGCCTCGCCGTTCTGACGCGCAACGAACGGTTGGCCGATGCCCTTCGCGCGTTGGCGATTGTGGCCGGTGCGATTCCGGCATTGTGGGGCGGTCTGCTGCTGATATTGCTGTTTTCGAAGGGCAGCGGTCTGCTCGGCATTCTGCCTTCGCAAGGGTTTCCTGATACGGGTTGGTCCGATCCGTTGGCCTGCGTGGCCGCGTTGATGTTGCCCGCGGTGGCTACCGGCATTACCGCGGGGGCGTCCATCATGCGCTATACGCGGGCGTCGGTGGGGGAGGCCGCTTCGTCTCAGGCGGTGGTCATGGCCATGGCCTGCGGCATGACCCGTAAACAGGCTGTGATGCGCGTGGCACTGCGGCTTTCCACCGCACAGCTGGTATCGGTGGTCGGGCTGATTTTCGCCCAGATGGTCACCGGAGTGATGGTGGTTGAGAACCTGTTCGCGCTGCCGGGCCTCGGTACCATGCTGGTCACCGATGTGGGCAACCGCGATCTTACCGCGGTGCAAAGCGAGCTGTTCCTGCTTTGCACGTTCTTCCTGCTGCTCGGTCTGGTGGTCGATCTGTTGCACAGAATGCTCGATCCGAGGCTTAACGACGATTCCGCGTCTTCTCGCGAAGGGCGGTCATGATGGGATTCCGTACCGTGAAAACAGTATTCGCATCCATGTGGCGCAAATCGAGCGGCAAATACGCGATTGTGGTCATAGGACTATGGCTGTTCGTTTCCGTCGCGTCTTTGCTGTGGACCCCGCATCCTCTGCTGGAAACGGATGGCTTCAACGTATGGTCGTCGCCGTCCATGGCGCATCCCCTCGGCACGGACGGCGTGGGCGCCGATGTGCTGAGCTGGCTGATGGCCGGATCGCGCACGAATCTCATGATCGCCGTCCTCACCGTGGTGGTGGCCGCGGCATTCGGCCTGCTGATTGTGGCTGCCATGGTGTCAAGGAACAGTGCGCTGTCTTCCGCGTCTGTGGTGGTGGTCGACGCGCTGATCTCCATTCCGACGGTGCTGGTCGCGTTGATTCTGTCGGTGCCGTTCGGAGCCAGCGCGGCGGTGATCGTGGCGGCATGCGGGTTCGCTTACGGGCTCAATCTGGCCCGGATACTACGTCCTTCCGCGCTGCTTGCTGCGCAGTCGGCGTATGTGGAATCGGCGCTGTGGTCCGGAGCGGGTTCGGTCCGGGTGTTTTTCACGCATATCGTGCCGAATACGCTGCCGGTGCTGTGCGTGCAGTTGTCCATAAGCGCCGGAACCTCGCTGCTTGCAGAGGCTGGATTGACCTATCTGGGAGTTGGCGTGGGCGCCGGCGTGCCGAGTTGGGGGCATTCGCTTTCTACTTCGGTGCGATTCATCAGCATCCATCCGACCGCCGTGTTGTGGACCGGATTGGTGGTCACCGTGGTGGTCGTGGCGTTGAACCTGTTGGGCGACGCGTTGCGTGATGCCGTTGACCCATTG
>CAVEVJ010000015.1:0-2238 GCA_963619075.1 Acidaminococcaceae bacterium | reverse complement strand
TTACCGAGGCTATCCCATCGAGCAGCTGTGCGAGCAATCGGACTTCCTTGAGGTGGCATGGCTGCTGCGCCACGGCGAACTTCCCAGCCAGGAACAGTACGATCGTTTCATTTCCGACATCAACCACCGCACGATGGTCGGCGAGGATTTCCGCACGTTCATGGGGTCCTTCCCCCGTACCGCGCATCCGATGAGTGTCATGGCGTCGGCCATCAACGCGCTCGCCACCTTCTATCCGGACACCACCGACATCTCCGACTCCGATCAGTTGGATGAGGCCGCGACCATCATTATGGCGAAGGCCCGAACCATCGTCAGCTACATCTTCCGCCGTCGCCGTGACGAGCCGATGCTGTATCCGGATTATTCGCGCGGCTATGTGGACGATTTCCTGCGCATGTGCTTTGCGGTGCCTTACGAGCCGTTCGAATCTGATCCGCTGTACGTCCATGCGCTCGGCCGACTGCTCATCATCCACGCCGACCATGAACAGAATTGCTCGACCTCCGTGGTGCGCATCGCCGGTTCCGCCCATGCCAACCTGTATTCCGCCGTGGCCGCGGGCATCAACGCATTGTCGGGGCCGTTGCATGGCGGCGCGAACGAGGCTGTGCTCCGCCAGCTCAAGGCGATCCGCGATTCGGGTAAGTCGGTCAAACAGTTCGTCGACGATGCGAAGAATAACGGTCAGCGCATCTCCGGACTCGGGCATCGCGTGTATAAGTCGTATGACCCGCGTGCGGCCATCGCCAAGACGTATCTGCAGAAGATCATGGAACGTGCGGATACGCTGAAGCTGCCGATGGACGAACGTGCGCTCTTCGATGTGGCGACCGAACTGGAAAACATCGCCCTCAACGACGAATACTTCGTGTCCCGCCACCTGTACCCGAACGTCGATTTCTATACGGGCCTGATTTATCGTGCCATCGGTTTCGACCCGTCCATGTTCACCACGCTGTTCGCCTTGGGCAGAATTCCGGGATGGATCGCCCAGTACCGGGAGATGCTTGCCGACCCGAACACCAAGATCGGGCGTCCTCGTCAGGTCTACACGGGCTACACGGAACGTCCGTACGTTCCTATGTCCGACCGCTGATACGAACACAAGCCGAACATAAGCCGAAATAAATATGGCACGATTCCTACGAGATATACCCGTGAACTCGGGTACGTCCCATAGGAATCGCGCCATTTCGATAACAGGGCCGGCGAAGACTACTTGTGGTAAGGCTCTCCGGCGTTGATCTTGAAGGCACGGTAGATCTGTTCCAGAAGAATCACTCGCATGAGCTGATGGGGAAACGTCATCTTCGAGAAGCTCAGCAGATAATCGGCGCGGTTGAGGATCGATTGGTCGATGCCAAGCGAACCGCCGATGATGAGCTGAATATGGCTCGTGCCGCGCAATCCCAGATCGTCGATTTTCGAAGCCAACTGTTCACTGGTGAGCTGCTGGCCCTCGATGGCGAGAGCGATGACGAACGCATCATCGCGAATGTGCTTCATGATGCGCTCGCCCTCTTTCTCTTTGATCTGGCGTTCCAGAGCCTCGCCGGCATGATCCGGTGTCTTCTCATCCGCCACTTCGACGATGCTCAGCTTGCAGTAGCGGCCAAGTCGCTTCGAATACTCTTCGATCGCGTCACGAAGATATTTCTCCTTGACTTTGCCGACGGTGATGAGCGTTATCTTCATGTTCAGTTCTTATGCAGCTTTTCGTTGAGCTCGATACCGGTCTTGCGATAGCGGGCCTCGATGCGTCCGGACACGGAGTTGCGGATGAACAGGATGTTGTCTTTTCCGGACAGGTCCGCGCCCTTGACGGTTTCGAGCGGCTCTCCGGCTGCGACCTTGGCCTTGTCGTAGATGGTCACCTTGGTTCCGGCGGTGACATACAGTCCCGCTTCGACCACGCAGTTGTTTCCCAGAGAGATGCCGATTCCGGCGTTCGCACCGAGCAGGGAATGCTCGCCGATGGAGTTCTTAAGCTTGCCGCCTCCGGACAGGGTGCCCATGATGGATGCGCCGCCGCCGATGTCGGAACCGTTGCCCACCACAACGCCCTGGGAGATTCGGCCCTCAACCATGGAGACGCCAAGGGTTCCGGCGTTGAAGTTCACAAAGCCCGCATGCATGACCGTGGTGCCTTCGGACAGGTGCGCTCCCAGTCTCACACGGTCGGCGTCGCCGATGCGCACGCCGGTCGGCACGACGTAATCGACCATGCGCGGGAAC
>CAVEVJ010000014.1:0-4627 GCA_963619075.1 Acidaminococcaceae bacterium | reverse complement strand
GAGGTACGGCGACCGGCCGCGAAGAACACGGCATCGCCTTCCTCGGCGCCGACGGCCTCCATCAGACCATTGCGCTCCTCTTCGGAAAGGTTCTTGGCCACGGGGCCCTTCAGCTCGCCGTTCTCGGCGAACACCACATAGGCAAGGCCCTTGGCTCCGCGCTGCTTGGCCCAATCCTGCCATGCGTCGAACTGACGGCGAGGCGTCGCCGCACCGCCCTTGAACAGCACGGCACCGACGTACGGAGCCTGGAACACACGGAACGGAGTGTTCTTGAAGTAATCGGTCAATTCGACCAGCGGGTTGCCGAAGCGCAGATCCGGCTTGTCGGAGCCGTACTTATCCATGGCTTCCTGCCAAGTGATGCGCTGGATCGGCAACTGAATCTCATAGCCCGCGGACTTCCAGATGGCGGCGATGACCTTCTCGGCCATGGCCATCACGTCTTCCTGATCCACGAAGGCCATTTCCATATCAAGCTGGGTGAATTCCGGCTGACGGTCGGCGCGGAAATCCTCGTCGCGGTAGCAACGCGCAAGCTGGTAGTAGCGTTCCACACCGGAGACCATGAGCAGCTGCTTGAGCAGCTGCGGGGACTGCGGCAGTGCGTACCAGGAGCCCGGCACCAAGCGTGCCGGCACCACGAAATCGCGTGCGCCTTCCGGAGTGGACTTGATCATGGTCGGGGTCTCGACCTCTTCGAAGTTCATCTCCTCCAGAGCGTGGCGAGCGGCCTTCGACATCTGGGAACGCAGCTTCAGGTTACGCTGCATGGACGGGCGGCGAAGATCGAGATAACGGTACTTCAGACGCACTTCCTCGCCCGGAAGCTTGTTCTCGGACTCGTTTTCAAGAGCGGTGGACACCTGGAACGGCAGCGCGTCGGACTTGGCGAGCACATCAATGGTCTCGGCCACGACTTCGATCTTGCCGGTGGCCAGATGCTCGTTCTCGTTTCCATCAGGACGCAGACGCACCTCGCCCACAACCTGAATCACGAATTCGGAACGCAGCGGACGTGCCATATCCTCGTCGTAGATGACGACCTGCACCAGGCCGGTGTTGTCACGCAGATCGATGAAGGCCACTCCGCCGTGGTCACGGCGGCGGTCGACCCAACCGCAGAGCGTCACCTTCTGACCGACGAGCTGCTCGGTCACTTCGGTTGCATGATGTGTTCTATAAGCCGTCTGGCTCATGCTTCCTCTATCCTTTGCTTCGTTGTAAAGCCTTGCTATCTCAGGCTTCTACGGTAACGGTTTGCTGGGCATACACAGTATCCGGCTCCCAAGACTGAGCATCGGCCGGCTGCTGGTCTCCCGTGATGATGTTCTTGATCTCGTCATGGGCGCCTTCTTCGGCCGCATCGGCCGGGAACCACACATACGGAATGCCGAGTTTGTCGGCGTACTTGATCTGCTTGCCGAGCTTGGCCGCGGTCGGCGCCACGTCAGCGGCGATTCCACGGGCACGTAGCTGATTGGCGATGCTGTTGGATGCGCCGCGATCAGATTCATTCCACACCGCCACAAGAACGGAGGCAGGGGAAACACGGTTCGCATGGGCGCCCGCGGTGTGCAGCATGTAGGAGACAAGTCGGGAAAGACCGATGGACAGGCCAACTCCCGGATACTTCTTGTTGCCTTGGGACGCGAGATTGTCGTAGCGTCCGCCGGAGCAGATGGAACCCAGCGAGGCCGCGCCGTCAAGGAACGTCTCGTATACGGAACCCGTGTAATAGTCCAAGCCGCGGGCGATTTTCAGATCGGCGATCACGGAACCCGGGCGAATACGTGCGGCCTCGTCCACGATCATCGCCAAAGTGTCCAGTCCCTGACGGGCCAGCAGGTAGGCCTCGCAATCGTTGGCGATGGAGTGCTTGGCGCACAGTGCGTCGAACTTCTGAGAAAGTTCCGAACCATCGGCGGCGGTCAATTCGGCCAGTTCAAGGCACGCACGGGCCTGGACCTCATCCGCGCCGCAACCCTCCACAAGGAGCCTGGCAACCTCGTCAGCACCGATCTTGTCGAGCTTGTCGATCTCACGCAGCACGCCTTCGACGTCATCAAGACCAAGCCCACGATAGAAACCTTCGGACAGCTTGCGGTTATTCGCATGCACGGTGGCCTTGGGAAGGCCGAACTCGCGAAGCCTTTCCAGCGCCGACACCATAACCAGCGGAAGCTCGACCTCGTAGTGGTCGGGCAGATCGCCGTTACCGATCACATCGATATCGGCCTGCACGAACTCACGGAAACGACCCTCCTGCGGACGCTCCCCACGCCAGACCTTCTGAATCTGCCAGCGTTTGAACGGAAAAGCGAGATCGCCCGAATGTTCCACCACATAGCGACTGAGCGGAACGGTCAAATCGAAATGCAGACCCAGACGATCCTCAATCGGAGTGTCGGACTCATGACCGACCTCCTGAAGACGGCTCAGCAGGTAGATCTCCTTGCTGGTCTCGCCTTTTTTCAACAGGCTCGAACCCTGCTCGACGGCACGGGTTTCAATGCCTATGAAGCCATTGAGCTCAAAAACATCACGGAGCGTGTCGATAACACGCTGCTCCACAACACGTTCAGAGGGGAGCCACTCTGGAAATCCTGAAATAGATGCGCCTTTTGCCACGGTTCCCTATAATAAATGAGGTTGCGGAAAACGTCGTGTGCCTTTCATGCTGTGAAAGCGCCGATGCGAACCGCCGCCTCTGCACTACATGAAGCTTACTTAAAGGAGCTGGCCATGGCCGACGAGAATGTCACCGCGTCCGAGAACACCAATGAAACCAACGAGCAGGCAACGACGCCAGCGGTCCAGGCCAGCAAACCGGCCGTTCCCAGCCCGGCTGCCATGAAACCGCATACGCCGAGTCCTGCGGCCTTCGCCAAGAAGGCTCCGCAGCGCGCCGCCGCACCGGCCTCCACCGGTTTCTCCGAGGCCGACATCAAGGCCGCCGAAGCCTTCGGGCGCGTCGGAGATAACGGCACCGTGTATGTCAAGGAAGGCGACGAGGAACGTGAGGTCGGACAGTTCCCGGATGCTTCCAAGGAGGAAGCCCTGGCACTGTACGCCCGCCGTTATCTCGACCTCAAGGCCAAGCTGGACCTCTTCGCCAACAGGCTCAAGTCCAACAACATCAAGGCACGTGAGATCGACGAGTCCATCAAGGCACTGGCCGAGGAGACGGACAAGCCGGCCGTCATCGGCGATCTGGCCGCCATCAAGGCCCAGTTCGAGGCACTGAAGGAGGAAGGTGCGGCCAAGAAGGCCCAGATCGACGAAGCCCGCAAGGCCGCTCTGGCCAAAGCCGTCGCCGAGCGCACCGCGATCGTCGAGAAGGCCGAAGCGCTGGCCGATGGTCTTGATGAGAACACGAACTGGCGTTCCACCGCCGACAAGTTCCGCTCCCTGTTCCAGCAGTGGCAGGAGCATCAGCGCAACAATGTGCGTATCGACAAGGCCGACGCGGACGCGCTGTGGGCACGTTTCTCCTCCGCTCGCACCAAGTTCAACGTCGCCCGCCGTAAGTGGGCGCAGGCACGCGACCTCGAGCGCAACGAGGCCAAGAGCGCCAAGGAAGCGATTATCGCCGAAGCCGAGGCACTGAAGGATTCCACCGCCTGGGTCGAGACTTCCCGCAAGTTCACCGAGCTGATGGACCGCTGGAAGAAGGCCGGCCGCGCCGGACGCCACGAGGACGATGCCATGTGGGCGCAGTTCCGCGCGGCGGCGGATACGTTCTTCAATGCCCGTCAGGCCGACCGCGACCAGATCAGCTCCTCCGAAAAGGAGAATCTGGCCAAGAAGGAAGAGCTGCTGGTCAAGGCCGAGGCCTTGGTTCCGGTCAAGGATGAGGAAGCCGCGAAGCAGGCGCGTCAGGCTCTGGCCGCCATTCAGGAGGAATGGGACCAGATTGGTTATGTGCCGCGCGACGAGGTTCGCCGCATCGAAGCCCGTCTTGACGCCGTAGACAAGCAGATCAAGGCCGTCGAGGACGCCGCTTGGAAGCAGTCCGACCCGGAGGCGGACGCCCGCAAGTCTTCCTTCGAAGAGCAGCTCAACGCCCAGCTGGCTGAGCTCGACGCGAAGATCGCAGCCGCTTCCGACCCGAAGAAGAAGGCCAAGCTCGAGGCTGAGAAGGCCACCAAGGAGCAGTGGCTGAACGCCATCAAGTAAGGCGTCAAACACCAGCAGGAGGGGTGTGGTCCATAACGAACCGCACCCCTCCTGCTGTTTTATCGTGAAAGGGAATCTTCGTGTTTCTCGTCGCCGTGCGCAATCAACGGCAGACGACTATTCCCATCGTGCCGCCGATCACGCGAATTCAGTGGCGCAGATTTCCTCGACCGCGTCAAGGCAGGCGTCGACGATCAACTTGCCGCGTTCCGCGCTCGAGCCGGCCGGAGTGGCCAATCCGCCATAGTCGGGCACGTCGCCCTTACGCACCGGATAGCGCACGTAGGCCTTCGGCGTGACGTTGCCTTCATCGACCACGCGGTCCATATGCACCAGTTCCGGCTCGTAATGCAGCATCAACGAGGTTTCCGTCACCGCGGCGTGTTCAAGGGCCCACCCAGGGAACACGAGACCGTCGAACACCCGCTCCACCACATCCTGCGGCAGC
>CAVEVJ010000013.1:0-3555 GCA_963619075.1 Acidaminococcaceae bacterium | reverse complement strand
AGTAACAACAATTCGAGTAACAACAATTCGAGTAACAATAATTCCGGTGATAATGGTAATTCCGGAAATAATACGAATAATTCGGGCGGTACCACCGGCGGTCAGGGAACGTCCAACGGCGATTACGGCAACGCGTACGTCGCGGGCCAGTGCACGTGGTGGGCGTACAACCGACGCCAGCAGATGGGCATCGGCACGCCTTCCTATTTGGGCAACGGCGGTCAGTGGTATGCCACCGCGCCGTCGTATGGTCTGCGAGTGGATCACAGCCCGCAGGTGGGCGCGGCCATCTCGTTCCTGCCGGGCCAGGCCGGTGCGGACGGTTTCTATGGTCATGTCGGTGTTGTGGAGGCCGTCTATGGGGACACCATCACCATTTCCGAAATGAACGCGGCCGGTGGTCCGTATGTGGTGTCGTACCGTACGTTGAGTGGCGCGTCGCAGTATTGGTACGTGCACTGAGCGCACGTACCGACGCGGATTTGACGCAGATTTGAGGAGACAGGGCATTCATATGGTCAAGGAGCAGGGCGTGAAGCCTGTGGCGCAGAACAGGAAGGCGCGTCACGACTACGCCATCGAAGACACGTACGAGGCTGGATTGGTGCTGACCGGCACCGAGGTGAAATCGCTTCGTGAGGGGCGTGCGTCGTTGGCTGAATCGTTCATAAGCATCGACCGCAGAGGGGAGATGTGGCTGGAAGGGGCCAATATTCCCGAATATCTCAACGGCACGTGGAACAACCATGCGCCCAAGCGCAAGCGCAAGCTGCTGTTGCATGCGGCCGAGATCGAGAAGCTGACCCGCCAGAGCCAGGCCAAGGGCATCACCATCATTCCGTTGAGCCTGTATTTCAAGGATGGCCGTGTAAAGGCGCAGATCGCGCTGGCCAGAGGTAAGAAGGAGTACGACAAGCGTCAGGCGCTACGTGAGGAGCAGGACAAGCGCGAAGCCTTGCGTGCGATGCGCTATGCGAATAGGCGGTCGCGCTGACGGTCGTCGCCAAAGAAAACGCGGTCTATGCAGGCCGCGTTTTCTTTGGCCACATTCTGAACAAAACCAGCGTGTTTTACGCAGATGTAGCAAAGACCTCTTATCGTGCCTGACATAGCTTAGTTTGGCTGGGCTAGTTTGGTTGGGTCTGAGAGAGGACTTACGATGGCTCTGAATCGTGTAAAGGGTTCGTTGCGCTGACGTTGAGCGCCGCAATGATGATCTCGCTGGCCGCGTGCGGCACTTCCGACGAGGAAACCGAGTCGAGTGCGACGACCACCGGGTATGACGTTTCCAGTGTGCAGAAGGACGATACGATCGCCACGATGCTGCCGGATTCCGTCACCAAGGACGGCAAGTTGACGGTCGGCATGGACACGTCGTACGCTCCGGCCGAGTTCCTTGCCGAGGACGGTAAGACGCCGGTCGGTTTCGACGTGGATATCGTCAAGGCCCTTGCCAACATCTTCGGACTTGAGGCCGATCCGCAGACTTCGAATTTCGATTCAATCATTCCGTCCGTCGGCTCGAAGTACGATATCGGCGTCTCCTCCTTCACCATCACCGAGGAACGTATGGAAGCCGTCGACTTCGTGAGCATGTTCAAGGCCGGCTCCACCTGGGTTGTTAAGGAAGGCAATCCGAACGACGTCGACACCTCCAACCTGTGCGGTCTGAAGATCGCGGTGCAGACCGGCACCACCCAGGAGGAAGAGGTCAATGAGGCACAGGCCCAGTGCAAGGCGGACGGCAAGGACGATATTGAAATCCTTTCCACCAAGCTGCAGACCGCGGTGACCACCAACGTGTCCACAGGCAAGGCGGATGTCTTCTACGCCGACTCCCCGGTGGCCGGCTACGCCATTTCCCAGAGCGAAGGCGCGCTTGAGGCCCTGGGTGAGGACGTCGGCGTGACCAAGGAGGCCGTGGCCGTGGCCAAGGGCGACACCGAAACCGCCGAAGCGGTGCAGGCCGCTTTGCAGAAGCTTATGGATGATGGCACCTACGGAAAGATTCTCAAGCATTGGGGTGTGGAATCCGGAGCCATCGACAAGGCCGAAATCAACCCGACCGACTTGAGCTGATCTATATCCACTGAAGAAACGAAGGAAGCAACAGAATCATGGCGAAGAAGCAAACGGACGGCGAAGGCCTTGATATTCCCAATCGTATCGAGGCGTTGCCGGTCAGGCGCACAGGGCCGATTGTAGCTGCGGTCGTAGTCGCAATCCTCGCCGTGATGCTGTTGCAATCGTTGATCACCAATCCGCGATTCGAATGGGACGTGGTCTGGAAATACCTGTTCAACGAAAACGTGCTTGAAGGCATCCGATATACGCTGATGCTGACGGTGCTTTCCATGTTGGTCGCGGTTGTGCTGTCCGTGATTTTGGCGGTGATGCGCAAATCCGTGAATCCCGTGCTGCGCTGGGTGAGCTGGTTCTACATCTGGTTCTTCCGCGGTACGCCAGTATATACGCAGCTCGTGTTCTGGGGATTGTTCGCGGTGCTGTTCCCGCGCATCACCATAGGAATTCCGTTCACATCCGTTGAATTCTGGAGCATCGACTCGCAATCGGTCATCACCGCGTTCAACGCGGCATGGCTTGGTCTCGCACTGAATGAGGCGGCTTATCTGGCTGAAATCGTGCGCGCCGGTCTCGACGCCGTGGACCCCGGGCAGAAGGAGGCCGCCAAGGCGCTCGGCATGAACCGGCCGCTGATCATGTGGCGCATCATCCTGCCGCAGGCGATGCGCATCATCATTCCTCCCACGGGCAACGAATTCATCGGCATGCTTAAGACCACGTCTCTGGTGAACGCGGTGCCGTTCACGTTGGAACTGCAGTTCGCCACCACCGCGATCGCGAACCGACTGTACAAGCCGATTCCGTTGCTGATCGTGGCGTGCCTGTGGTATCTGTTGATCACATCCATACTGATGGTCATCCAGTCAATGCTCGAAAGGCATTACGGCAAGGGATTCGACGCGCGACCGATTGGAGTGAGGCGCAAGCGCGGCCAGTCGTCGGGCAAAACCGAAGGCGAACCGAAAGTCAACATCCGCAAACAGCACCGAGCCACATTCATGGGAATGAACGCATAAAGGGGGACGGCAATGGGTGAATCCAAAGAAAGCAGCGTCATTCCGGCGGTGAAGGCAACGCAGGTGCACAAAGCCTTCGGCAGTTTGCACGTGCTCAAGGGCGTTGACATGACCATCATGCCCGGCACGGTCACGGTGATTCTCGGACCCTCCGGCTCGGGCAAGTCCACGTTCCTGCGTCTGATCAACCAGCTTGAGAAGATCACCGGCGGTGAAATCCGCATCAACGATGAGATCATCGGCTACAAATATGTGACCAAGCACGGTCAGCAGGTTTTGCAGACGCTGACCGACAGGGAGAAATCCCGACAGCGCTCGAAACTGGGCATGGTGTTCCAGCGGTTCAACCTTTTCCCCCACAAGACGGCGCTTGAAAACGTTATGGAAGCTCCGGTGCACATCAAGCACATGAACAAGGCCGAAGCCCGCGAGATAGCCATTCAAGAGCTTCAAC
>CAVEVJ010000012.1:0-2918 GCA_963619075.1 Acidaminococcaceae bacterium | reverse complement strand
TCGGGTGACCTCCTTGGTCTTGCGAGCCTGGATGCGCGCGTGCATCTCGCCGACGATCTTTTCCAACACACGACCGGACTGTTCTTTGAAACCACGCTTGGAGCCGGTGATCATCTCGCCGAATTGCTTGTCCGTCATCTTGGTGACGATCGGCTTGACCTGGGCCGTGCCGAGCACGTCCTTGGTCTGTCCTTGGAACTGCGGTTCGGCTATGCGCACCGTGACGACGGCCACCAAACCGGCCATGATGTCGTCACGTTCGACCCTCATGTTGGAATCCTTGAGATTCACCTTGAGCTTTCGCGCGTTGTCCTCGACGGACTTACGAATCTGCTTCGTGATACCCTGCAGGAAACCATCGACGTGCGTACCCCCGCCCGGGGTCTCCACCACATTGACGAAGCTGCGCAAGGTAGTGTCATAGCCGTTGGTCCAGCGCATGGCGATATCGACGGAACAGTCACGCGTGACCTTCTGCGCATGCAGTTCTCCGCCGTCGCCGACCGCCTGGGTCTCCTCAACGTAAGTATCCTGTCCGGTAACGCGCCAGATGTCGGAAACCGCCTCACCCTTGGAAAGGAAATCCACGAAGTCCTTCACGCCTCCGGTGTGGCAGAATTCCACGACGCGGGCATGCTCGTAGGCGGGTCGCAGCGTCTGTGTGGACTGTGCCGGAATCGCGGCTTCCCCGGTTTCGTCCGTATCGGATTCCTCGGACGTGCGCTCGGAAGCATCTTCCACTGCCGCATCCGCAACGACTTCCGACGTTTCCTCAACCGGAACGTCGACTTCCAGCATCTCATCGACGGATTCATCTCCGGTTTCGGGAATGTTCTCGTCGATGACGGTAATTTTGAGTCCCGGAACAAGGAAGCTTGTCTGGCGGACGCGGTCAATCAGCTGATCGTAGCTGAATTTCGCGGTGTCATTGAAAATCTCAGGATCGGCCCAATACCGGATACGCGTGCCGGTGGTCTTCGGACCGACCTTGCCGATGATCTCCAGCTCGGTCGGACGGTTTTTACGCGTCCGCTTGAATGGAGCATCCGGGGAAGGATGTTCACGATCCGCATCCGTATATATGCCCGGATGCCCCTGATGGAACGCCATGTGGTGTGTTTTACCGTCACGATCCACCTCAACATCAAGACGCGAGCTCAACGCGTTCACTACGGATGAACCGACACCATGCAGGCCTCCGGCAGCATTGTACGAGGAGTTGCCGAATTTCGCGCCCGCGTGCAGTTTGGTCAGCACGACCTCCACACCCGTAAGTTTGGTTTTCGGTTCGACATCAACGGGAATGCCTCGTCCATTATCGGCGACTTCGACGGAACCATCGGTATGCAACGTCACGACGATATGATTGCAGGCACCGGCAAGCGCCTCATCGACGGAATTGTCGATGATTTCCCACAGGCAGTGCATCAAGCCCTGGCTGTCGGTGGTGCCGATATACATGCCCGGACGCTTGCGAACCGCATCCAGACCTTCCAGCACTGTCAGACTACCTGCACCGTAATTATCCTTGGCCATACTCCCCTATTCCCGCCATCGTGCCAATCGCACGGAATGTCTTTATATGCGCTTTACACGCGAGAAGTCGAGAAACCCATCTGTCCAGCGGATTTCTCGACTTCTTTCATATCACACGTTCATTCGAATCACTGATCCAGGAAATCACGCAACGTCTGCGAACGAGACGGATGGCGCAGCTTCGACATGGTCTTCGATTCAATCTGGCGAATACGTTCACGAGTCACGCCATACACGCGTCCAATGTCATCCAGCGTCTTCGGCTGACCGTCTTCAAGGCCATAGCGCATCTTGATGACGCCCGCCTCTCGCGGAGACAATGTCTCAAGAACCTGCCTGAACTGCTCCTGCAGCAGGGAGAAGGCGACTGCATCGGACGGTGCGATCGCATCGGTGTCCTCGATCAGATCGCCGAACTCGGAATCGCCGTCCTCGCCCAGCGGCGTATGCAGCGAAATCGGCTCGCGACCATACTTCTGCACTTCCTGGACCTTCTCCACCGGCATGTCGAGCTCACGTGCCAGCTCGTCCGGAGTGGGCTCTCGTCCGAGATCCTGCAGCATCTGGCGCTGCACACGGGAAAGCTTGTTGATCACTTCCACCATGTGCACAGGCACGCGGATGGTGCGTGCCTGATCGGCCATGGCTCGGGTGATGGCCTGACGAATCCACCACGTGGCGTAGGTGGAGAATTTGAAGCCCTTCTTCCAGTCGAACTTCTCAACGGCTCGAATCAGACCCAGATTGCCTTCCTGGATCAAATCGAGGAAGAGCATGCCACGGCCCGTGTAGCGCTTGGCCAGAGACACCACAAGTCGCAGATTGGCTTCCAGCAAATGGTCCTTGGCTCGCTTGCCGTCGTTCGCAGCCCACTTGAGTTCGCGCTTGCGCTTGAAGTCCATCTGATCCGCTTCGGTATCCAGAAGGTGCTGCGCATACAGGCCCGCCTCGATACGTTCGGACAGATCCACCTCCTGTTCCGCGTTCAGCAGGCTCACTCGACCAATCTGCTTAAGGTAGTCCTTGACCGGATCGGCGGTGGCGCCGGCGGCCACCACACGGCGCTTCGGATTTCCGGATGGCGTCAGATTGTCGTCGTCATCGTCATCGCGAACGACGAAGGCTCCCTTTTCTTTGGGTTCCTCGGGCTTCTTGCGCTCTTCCTCTTCGTCATCGTCATCTTCCGGTTCCGAATCTGCGTCTTCGACCTCGTCGAGGTCGTCGTCATCGGTGTCGACGTCGTCAAGATCATCGTCGAAATCATCGAGGTCGGCGTCATCCACCGGAGCGTCCTCATCGTCAAGGGCGTCTTCCTCAACAAGCTCCTCTTCCTTCTTCGCCGGAGCGCTCTTCTTCGCGGTCGTCTTGCGAGGGGTCTTCGT
>CAVEVJ010000011.1:0-2387 GCA_963619075.1 Acidaminococcaceae bacterium | reverse complement strand
CGCTTACCAAGGAGATGGCATGGCACAGGCAGAGCAGTATTTTGCGGCGGATCCGCAGTCGAAAGACGTGCTCAGGAAGCTGCACGTCACGTTACGCGGCAACGAGGCCGACGTGGAGGTGTCGAACGGCGTGTTTTCCGGCAGCCGTCTGGATTTGGGCACGTCGGTTCTGTTGAGGCAGGCTCCCGAACCACCCGAGGAGGGTTCCTTCCTGGATCTTGGTTGCGGCTGGGGGCCGATTGCGCTGACGCTTGGATTTGAGTCTCCGAAGGCCGAGATCTGGGCATTGGACGTGAACGAACGGGCTTTGGAACTGACCAAACGCAACGCCGAAATCAATGGCGTCGAGAACGTTCGGACGGTTTTGGCCGACGATATTCCGTCGGACACGACGTTTGATCTGATCTGGTCCAATCCTCCGATCCGTGTGGGCAAGGAAGTGCTCCACGAGTTGTTGATGACGTGGCTTCCGCGTTTGAACAACGGTGGCGCCGCGTATCTGGTGGTACAGAAGAATCTTGGTTCCGATTCGCTCATTCCTTGGCTCGCATCGCATCTCGGCGATGGCTACGAGGTGGGCAAATATGCCAGTTCGAAGGGCTTCCGCGTCATCGAGGTCGTCAAGGCATGAAATTCGAATATCCCTCCCAGCTGCCGGTTTCCGCGGCCCATGACGACATCGCGAATGCCGTCAGGTCGAGCCAAGTGGTGATTGTTTCCGGTCAGACCGGTTCCGGCAAGACCACGCAGCTGCCGAAAATCCTGTTGGAATTGGGCAGAGGAACGCATGGTCGGCAAATCGTGCATACGCAGCCGCGCAGGCTTGCCGCCCGCACCGTGGCCGAACGCATCGCGGACGAGATGGGCGTTCGTTTGGGCGACGAGGTGGGCTACCAGGTTCGGTTCACCGACGAGAGCTCGCCGAAGACGCGTCTTCGCGTGGTAACCGACGGTATTCTGCTCGCGCAGATCCAACGCGATCCGAAGCTCATGCAGTACGACACGATTGTGATTGACGAGGCCCACGAACGCAGCCTCAACATCGATTTTCTGCTCGGATATCTTACTGCCCTGCTGCCCAAGCGTCGTGATCTGAAGCTCATCATCACGTCGGCGACGATTGACTCGGTGAAGTTCCAGGAGCATTTCGAGAACGCCTTGCATACGAAGGTTCCGGTAATCGAAGTGTCGGGACGCACGTACCCCGTACAGATCGTATACGAGCCTCTTGGCACCGCTCCCGCATTGATGCGTTCCGTCCCCGGCTTCGAGACCGGAGCCGTGCCGGGAGACGCGGACTATGAGGAGCTGTCGGCCGCGCCGAATTCCTCGAAGAGTTCCGGACGCGACATCAACGTGGATATGCCTACCGCCGTGGCCCGCGCGTGCGCCGAATTGGTGATTCATTCCACCCATGACCGTGGCCCGCGCGATATTCTCGTGTTCGCGTCCGGCGAGCGCGACATCCACGAGTTCGAGAACGCGTTGCGTCATCATTATGGTCCGCGCGCGGCCGACATGCGCAGACCCGATGCGATCGAGATCGTGCCGTTGTTCGCCAGGCTTTCCTCCAAGGAACAGCACAAGGTGTTCGAGCCGCATGAGCATCAGCGTATCGTGATTGCCACGAATGTCGCCGAAACGTCATTGACCGTTCCGGGAATTCGTTATGTGGTCGACCCCGGCACCGCCCGTATCTCACGTTATTCGAAGACGGCGAAGGTGCAGAGGCTTCCGATCGAGCCGATCAGCCAGGCAAGCGCGAATCAGCGTTCGGGCCGTTGCGGACGCATCGCCGACGGCATTGCGATTCGTTTGTATTCTCGCGAGGATTTCGAAACACGGCCGGAATTCACCGAACCTGAGATTCTGCGCACATCGTTGGGCGCGGTTGTGCTGCATATGCTGTCGGTGGGCGTGGCACGCACCGCGCAGGACGTGACGGATTTCGGCTTCATCGACCCGCCTGACATGAAGGCCGTGTCCGATGGTTTCAACGAATTGACCGAACTGAAGGCCATCGCGCGCAAGCATGGCGAGGTTGTGCTGACGCATACCGGACGTCAGCTGGCTCGTATTCCGATTGATGTGCGTCTTGGCCGTATGATCATCGAAGCCGCGAAGTCCACCACACCGAACACGTTGGCCGCGGTGTTGGTTGTGGTGGCGTTCCTGAGTTTGCAGGATCCGCGTGAGCGACCGGATGAGAACCGCGAGGAGGCCGACCGTATCCACAACCGCTACGCGGATGCATCCAGCGATTTCCTGACGGCGTTGAATCTGTGGGACCGTGTGTTCCAAGCGGATGGGGATCCCAGCAATTCCGCGTTGCGTCGCATCTGCAAGGCCGAATATCTGAGTTTTCTGCGCATGCGCCAGTGGAAGGA
>CAVEVJ010000010.1:0-2158 GCA_963619075.1 Acidaminococcaceae bacterium | reverse complement strand
ACGTACCGGCGCTGCCCTTCCGCGAAGAGTGTGTCGAATGCCAGAGATGATTTGCCCGAACCGGAAAGACCGGTGAACACCACCATGCGGTTGCGGGGAATCTCAAGATCAACGTTCTTGAGATTATGCTCCCGTGCTCCCTGAATGACGATTTTAAGATCGTTCGGCAGATGTCTCAGATCGGCCACAAGCGAACCGTTCTGCGATTTCATCGGCGCCTTCTTGATTTCCCTGGCAAGGAACGCGTCACTGGTCATAAATCGTTCCACCACGACTTCGCCTTTTGCTGCACCGGTACGTTTTGTGGGCACGTCAATCCTCCACTCACGATTTTACGGATTCCGCTCCTAAGAATATCGTATTCTCAAACCATCTTAGAACACCTGTTCGAGAAATTCGCTGTCCGGAAACCGTCATTCGATGAAATCGGAATCCCCCGCATTGCAGTCGCCGAACAGTCGGGATTCCTGACGCACGATGTCTTCGCTGGTGACCTCCTGAAGGAACGATCGGCTTGCCCTGGGGTCCTTATATGCCACATACGCCTTCGTCGACACGTCCAGGATTTCGGCGGTCTTGCTTTCCGGCGCGGATACGATGACCTGGAAACCCAGACGGGGCAACACGTTGAGAGCGCGTTGCGTATAGCGACCGTCGGCCTTGATGAGGGCCTCATCGAGGAATAGCGTCGTATAGGTTGGACTGCCGGTCACGTCGCCACCAAGCAGATAGATGAGGGCCGCTCCATAGACGAACGACGTGAGTTCCTGCAAGGCTCCGCCTGATTTGCCTCCGGTGGAGCTGATACGCTCGTTCTGCCCATCGTCATGGTGGACGATGGCGTAGAACGTGCTACGCGCCCGAGGATCAAGATTGCGTGATCCATAGCTCTTGATCCCATTGACGTCCCGCACCTGTTCGAGCTCCTGCCGAACACGTTCGATGAAAGTGGAACAGGACGCGAAAACCGCGCGGGTGGCAGCGGGGTCCGTCCTGTTGCCTGACGACCATTCCTCGAGTTTGCGTAAGACCGCTTTCAGCGCCGCCGTAAAACCCCGTTCGACCGGACGGAATTGAACATCGATGGACAGCCTGCCCTCCCGAGGGCCGAATTTCTGTTCGGAAAGCATGGCATTGATACGTTCAAGCTGATCTTTGATGTCCTCCTGATCAGTTTTGATGGCCCGGTTGAGCTGCAGAAAATTCTTGGCAAGCTTGTCTAGACTGTTGACATACTCCTCATCAGTGGCCTCACGAGTAACGAGCATGCTCAAGCTCCGCAGCTCCTCGGCGTAGAACCTGTGGTCGTCGACACTACTGGTCACGGAATCATCATCGGGAGCATACGCGTCCAAATAAGAAGCCATGTCCTGCTCCACAACGGCACGCAGCTCCTCCCCTCTCTTGCGCAAGGATTCAATCCGTTCGGCCGCAGCACGCGCCACGGCATTCCTGACACGCGTCTCGAATGAATTCCTCCCGGCATCATCCTGCCGGGCAACGATGAGCCTCGGACGATCTTCAGCATGCACCACTCCACCGAAGCAACCTTCGTACGCGTCTGAAAGCATGTTCGACACGTCACCGGGCAACATGTCGTCATCAAAGTCAACGTCACCGTGAGTATTCAACCACGATCGTTCAGCCTCAATCACGTCACAGGTCGATCTCACCTCATCCTTGGCGCGGTAGAACCGGGAATTCGCATCATCAAGCAGTTCATCAATCTGCTCAAGCCGCCCGGAGAACTCAGCCAGTTCCGGATCGTTCTCAGCCAACTCAAGCTCACGCTCCAAATTCTCCACAAGAACGCGTGCGCCGGCCTCGTCGATTCCACTCCAATCGACATGGGCAATAAGATCCGCAAGAGCCTTCTCCTCATGCAACAGATCGATGCTCTTTCGCGTCAAGACATAACGACGTTCCACATCCGACAATTCGTCGCCCATCGCATCGCATCGTCTTTTCAATTCCGCCAGATAATCCTCATCCACGAAACCGATAATCGGACTCATACCCTTGGAACCATAAAATCCTTGCGCACCAGACTTAATCTGGCCGTCCATCTGCACCTGACGACGCTCACGATCACCATCATCGATACGTTGCACACACAACGCATCCAAACGATCCGACGCCGTCTGCTGTCGCAACCATC
>CAVEVJ010000009.1:0-9452 GCA_963619075.1 Acidaminococcaceae bacterium | reverse complement strand
GGAAACGCACGTAAGCGAGGCCATCATCAAGCGGAATCGACGATTGTTCGGCGGATGCGTTCAGTTGCGTCTCGTTGCCGGCCGACACCAACGACGTGCTGGCGATTTCGTTACCGGCAGCGTCAAGGGCGACCGCTTTCAGTTCGCCCGGCTCGTATGCGGCGGAAAAATAGGTACGGCAATTTTTGCCGACATTCTTCCTTCCGATTTCACGGCCGTTCAGCAGCAGACGAACGCTATGCGCGCGTGCGTAGACTTCAATCTTCGCCTGCTGCCCGTCGCATCCCTGCCACGACCAGCTTTCAATCGCATTGGACATCTTCCAGGCGGACGGTGTATGCCTGGTACCCGTCATACCGAGTGGTTGGACCGCCACCGCAATGGACTTGAATCCGAAGGCGACCTGCGTGTACGAGGCTTCGGCAAGCGGCTTGCCGGTCAAATCGAAGCGTCCTGCACCGGCACTCACCCAACCAAGCGAGCCATCGAAATTCTTGGCATAATCCGCATACTCCTGGGAACCGATGCCGACCTCGCCAAGATAATCCATACCGGCCCATACGAAATCTCCGATAAGCCTCGGATTGTCCTGCACGAAATCCCAGAAGCGGGCCGCATCGGAACAGAAGGTTTCAGAACCGACAATCACACGGTTCGGGTACTTCTTCAGATCGCGCTCATAGCGGTTGATGCCATAGTTGTAGCCAGCCACGTCAAGCATGGCGAACGCGCCGCGGGTCTTCCAATCGCAGGGTGGCAACGTGGCTCCGAATTTCATGAAGTCCGCGCCCATCAGGCCCGCAAGCTTGTTGAAGAACTCGCTGCCTACCGCCTTCTTCTTGGCTTTTCCGGCCGCCTCCTTCTGGGCTTTCTCGTCGCTGTATACGCCGAAACCAATGGAGGAAAGGAAGTTGAAGAAGATATTCACGCCGCAGGTGACGGTTCTGGTCGGATCGAGGCCGTGCAGATACTGCGTCATGGCATCGGTCAACGCTATGCCACGCGCCTGGGCGGTCTCCGACACCTCGTTACCGATGGAGTACATGATCACGCTCGGATGGTTGTAGTCCTTGGCCACCATATCGGCCAGGTCACGCCTGTAATTGGCTTCCACACGGGTGCCATAGTCGAAACGAGTCTTGTGGATGTACCAGCCGTCCACATACTCGTCGAGCATCAGCATGCCTTCACGGTCGCAGGCGTCGAGCAACGCCTTGGAGCAAGGATTGTGTGCGGAACGGATGGCGTTGTAGCCGCCCTGCTTCATCAAAGCCACCTTGCGGGCTTCTGCGGCTGGATACGCGCAGGCGCCCAGCAGACCGTTGTCGTGATGCAGACAGCATCCGCGTAGAATCACACGCTTGCCATTGATACGGAAGCCCTTTTCCGCATCGCATTCCACGGTGCGCACGCCGAACGTCTCACGCTGTTCGTCGTCACCGAAGGAAACAACGCACGTGTAGAGCGCCGGATCTTCCGGGCACCACAATCGCACGTCGGGAATCACAAGTTCGGAGGAAGCCACGAAATCGCCATCGTCCAAACGTTCCGACTGCGTTTCGCGGAATGCTTTGCGATTACCATCCTTGTCAAGAATCGCGATGGAGACATCCCCGGCATGGCTGGTATGGACGGCCACGCGCACGCGTCCGGTACGGTAATCGACCGTGGTCACGCGAACGCCCTCCGGAAGCACGTGACGTTCCGGCAACGCGCAAAGCCATACGGGACGGTAGATTCCCGTACCCGAATACCAACGGCAGTTCGGCTGCTCGCTATTGTGGGCCTCAACCGTCAACACATTGCCTTCAGGCTTGATGCGACCGGTCAAATCGGCGGTGAATCCGGAATAGCCGTAATCGTGTTCGGCAACGAGTTCACCGTTCAATTTGACCACGGCATCGCGGTACACGCCTTCGAATTCCAACATCAGCATGGCCGCTTCCGGCAGATCGGCGGCATCGAATCGCTTCGTATACAGGTAATCGCGGGCAACATACCAGCCGCTGTTCACACCGGACGGGCTGTCTTCGCTTTTCGAATCCCACTGCATGGCGTCGTGGGGAATGGTCACCGGTTTTTCCTCGGCACCGGCTTCGAGCGGACGGCAGGTCCAACCGTCGTTGAAAGGAATCTT
This sequence comes from Acidaminococcaceae bacterium, assembly GCA_963619075.1. GTDB lineage: Bacteria > Actinomycetota > Actinomycetes > Actinomycetales > Bifidobacteriaceae > Bifidobacterium. Next base: position 7,315 of record CAVEVJ010000009.1, on the reverse strand, counting down.
GTGCATGATGTTCCTCATCTAGAAAGTATTGACAACAGGTGTCCGAGCAGGACCCACATACCGGATCCCACTCGGACACCATCTTTTTCAACGCATTACTTGCATTACTTGCGCTTGCGCATGAACGCCGCGACCAACAGCACCAGCTGCGTGGCGGCGAGCGCCAGGGTTGCCGTCCATACCTGACCGAACAGGCTCTGGTCGCCGAACATGTTCAGGTTCATGAAATGACCGACATAGGTGTACATGCATTCCATGACGAACGCACACAGTGCGATCATGCTGACGATGGGCGTTACCGCCACCAGCCAGTCGTTGTCGATCACCAGAGTGGACAGCTGCGAGACCAGCACCACGATCAGGGGAACGATGACGAGCGCGTTGTACGATTTCGCGGCCGCGGCATACATGAAGTACGTCGCCAGCGACACGATGGTCAGGATTCCTGCCGCCAGTCCAAGATAGAAACCGACCGTTCGATTGGAGAACATTTCCTTGCGGTTCATGATGTTCCTCACTTTCCTGCTTCGTTGGGCTTGTTTGCGGATTCGGACACCACCACGGCCGCTTTCCTGTTGCGTCCGGAACGCCACAGCATGAAGGCGCTGCCTGCGGTCAGGATGGCGAAGGCCGCGTCAAGACCGTAGATCGCGTAACGCCACCATGGGGTGACCTTCACGACCTTGGCGTTGGCGTCAAGACCGTTGACCAGGTTGGTGCGGGTCAGCGCGTAGTGGAAGTTCTTGACCGAGGTGCGCAGGTCTCCGAGCAGGTCGCCGTCATCGTTGTCTTCGATGGCCTGCTTGATGCCCGCAGCGGCGGTGTTGCCCGGGTCGATGCAGTAGGTGGTCACGCCGGCCGACAGCGAGGACGGGAAGTGCGACTTGTATTCGCCTCCGGCGACACCGTCGGTTTCAATCATGCCCTTGAAGCCCCATTCGTTACGAATGACCTGGGTGGTCAGCGCGGTGCTGGAAGAGGACCAGATCACGCCGATTCGGTTGAACGACATCATCAGAGCGGTCGCGTTCTCGTTGCTTACGATGCCTTCCACGCCCTTAAGCGAGCCCTCGCGGAACGCCTGCTCGTTGAAGAACATGTTCAGACCTTCGCGGTACAGTTCCTGATCATTGCCTACAACGTGCTTGACGCCCTGTGCGAAGCCCTTCTTCTGCGCCGCGGACAGTTCGACGATGTTGTCGAGATACGTCATGATGCTGTCTTCGGACCAGTATTCGCCGTTACGTCCGCCGAACGGGGTGCGGTGCAGGTTGCCGCCACCGCCCCAGCCGATCGGGGTGTTCGCGTACAGGGCTTCCTCGCCGACAAGCTCGCCTCGACGCTGCATGCGTTCGTAATCCCATGTGCAGGCAAGAACGACGGTCGACGGATACAGCGTCACGTTGCGGGTGTCGCCGTACTCTTCCGCGTAGGTGTTGTCTCCGACGCTTGCGGTACCGTCGCCGGCCGCATATGCGGGGCGATTCACCGAAGCCACTTCAACCGTGCCGAACAGGTCGGAAAGCTGGGACGCCAGTTCGTCGATGGTCATCTGATCGAGATACTTGTTCCAGGTTTCGTCATCGTCGTAATCGACGTCGCGCATCATGGCGAAGGTCAGACCGTTGTCCACGCCCTGCGTGTAATCGGAGACGGACTTTGCGTCATCCGCCTTCTCATACAGTTCGCCCTTGAGCAGTTCGATCATTTCGGCGGTGGCGGTCACTTCGACGGGTTCGGTCGGGAAGGTGCCTTCCCAATCGGAACGGGTCATATAGGTCACGGAGTTGCCATCCCAGCTGTTCAGATCGGCGTCTTCGAACTGGTTGGTCACCTTTTCGCCGGTCTTGGAGTTCTCGTAGGTTTCGGTGTCGATGCTGTCGTACGACCACGTGTAGGTCTTGGAAGCGTCCGCATCCACCTTGTTTCCGTCCAGATCGGTCATGCCGGATGCTCCGGAGGCGGCGAGGATGTTGTTCAACGCATCGTGGGCGTTGTCTCCGATGGCGAAGTAGTAGTCGCCCGCGCTCAGAATGTAGCCCTTGGCGTTGGTGTAATCGTAGCTGGCGAGCAGGTAACGGTCCACCGTGATCTCCACGGTCTGCGAAGCACCCGGCTCCAAGGTCTCGCTGCGGCCTTGGCCGGCAAGCTGGATGGCCGACTTTTCGACCAGGTTCTCACGCTCATACTCACCGTATGGGGTTTGCGCATACAGCTCGACCACGGACGCACCGGCAACATCGCCCGTGTTCTTCACGGTCACTTTGGCGGTGAACTCATCGTTCGACTTGTCATAGGTGACCTCGTCGAGTGTCTGCTCGAATGTGGTGTAGCTCAGGCCATAGCCAAACGGATACGACACTTCATCCGCATAGTTCCAGGAACTGGCGCCGTTCGATGCGCCGACCGAGCTGGATGCGCCGCTGTCCGGATTCGTCACGGAATCGGCATAACGGGTCTCGTAATACTTATATCCGACGTAGATTCCCTCGCTCTGCACGGTGACGTTGTCCACGTTGAGTGCCTTGTCGGAAACCTGCTCGTTCACCTCATCGACGTTGGTCCACTGGTTGCTGTTCTGGCTGGAAACGTGTGCGGCCGGGGAAGAAAGCGAATCCACGGCATACGTGTCGGTCAGGCGTCCGGACGGGTTCGCCTTGCCGACCAGCAGGTTGGCCACGCCTTCGAATCCACGCTGGCCCGGATTGCCGATCCACATGCATGCGTCGACGTCATAGTCATCAAGCCATTCCACTTCCATGGGGTACGCGGAATTCAACAGCACAACCGTCTTGGAGAATTTGCCGGAATCCTTAATCATCTGCAACAGGTCCTTTTCATCCTTATGCAGACTCAGCGAGCTGATGCCTTCCGGATCCTCCATCATCATTTCCGTATCCTCGCCGCCTTCGCGTGCGAGCATGACGATGGCTACATCATTGTAATCGTTCTGCCAGCTCGCCTTGAGGCTGTCGGTATAGAACGAGGCCGGTTCCTCACCCAATGCCGGCGGGTCTCCCACTTCTCCGGTCGAGGTGGGGCCACCGGCAACCTGCAGATTGTTGCTGACCACACGTTTGGTATTGCTCTTCGAATACGCATCGAACAGCGTCTGGTTCACGGAGAATCCGCTCTCTTCCAGCGCGGTTTTCAAATCGATAACATAATCGCCACTATCCGCCGAGGAATTGGCGCCGCCCGGGCTATACACCGGTTCCACGACCGCATGGCCGAACAACGTGACATGCTTTCCGGAAGCGAGCGGCAACGCGCCATTGTCGTTCTTCAACAGAACGGAACCTTCCTCCTGCTCGAGCACGGACTCGTCGTACGTGTCCGCAATCAGCTTCTGCAGGTTCTCCGCGCTCAAATCGCCATATTCGCTGGCGTAATACGTGGTATTGCCATCGCCGTCTTCTGTTGCAACGATTTTGGTGGTGGACGTGCCGAGCGCGGAATTAATCGTTCCGGCATACGTATAGGAGCATTGCGTTCCGCAGATGCCGAAAACCAGCAGTGCGCCCGTCACCGAAGTGAGGCCGCGCCACAGCAGGTTCGAGTTCCCTTTCATCTCAACTCCTTCATCATCGAATGGATGTCTACGTCGACGTAATCCTCATACTGAACGTTCCGTGCACCCCCGAATCTCGTTTTGGCACAATCGGTCGTTTTCAAGGTCACAATTCGCACTGACGGTGTTTGCCCGCCGCGGATTCGTCTTCCTATAATCGAATGGTCGCAAAGAGGAGGCGAAGAACTGGTGAGAATCGCAGTGGTCGATGATGACGCAGGCGAGCGCGAATCGCTGCAAAACGCTTTTTCCAGGATGGAACAGGAAATAGGAACACGGTTCGTCGTCTCCACGTTTTCCGATGCGGACGCGTTCCTCTCCTCATACGACCACTCATTTGATCTGATTTGCATGGATATCGACATGCCCGGCAAGGACGGTATGACCGCGGCGCAGGAATTGCGCGAGGTCGATGCGGACGTGCCGCTGGTTTTCGTCACGAATATGGCGCAGATGGCGATTCAAGGATATTCGGTACGCGCTTTGGATTTCATTTTGAAGCCGGTCAATTACTATTCGTTCGTGATGAAGATGCGCAGCATCGTCGCCATGATCGGCAGCCGTCAGGACCGTGCGCTGACGTTCACTTTACCGGATGGTTTCATTCGATTGTCTTCGAACGACCTGTACTACGTGGAGGTGCGCGGCCACTACCTGTTTTTTCACACGTCGCAAGGCACGATTCGGCAACGTGATTCGCTGCGCAATTGGGAAGACACCGTGCAGGGTCTTCCGTTCGAACGGTGCAACACCAGTTATCTGATCAATCTCCGTCGGGTCACCGCGGTCAGTAAGGACGAGGTCCAGGTTGGTGGGGATTGGCTGCCGATCAGCCGAACAAAGAAGAAACCGTTTCTCGCCGCATTGACCGAATACATGGGAGGTGTCGTGGCATGATCGGTCAGATTTGGATTCAGGTCGCCTATATGGCTCAGCTCATCGTGGCATGCGGCCTGTTCATCATGCCGGTGAGCAAACGCCGCTCCTTCCCGATGCGAGCGGTATTGTGCAGTGTCGGACTTCTCGCATTCACGGTCGTGTTCGCATTGGCGGTTCCGATTCCGGGAGATCTTTTCGCCACGGTATTGTATTGGCCGATTTTCGCCGTCGCCTGCGTACCGGCGATCGCCTTGTGCATCAGAGGCAGCCTTTCGGAAATCATCTACTGCGCCATCTGCGCGAATGCCACGCAGCATGCCGCGAACGAATGCTATATGGCGTTGGCCACGATCGCCGGCATTCCCGCTTCCCCCGCTGTTCCAATCCTGCTGAACGGCATACTGACGATGTTGCCGTATTGCGCTGTCTACATCTCGTTCTATTTGATGTTCGCCCGCAAGCTGGCCGTGCATGGGCATTATCAGGTAAACCGCAACGATCTGTTTCCTATGCTGTGCATTTTGTTGTTCGTATGGGTCCTGGGTGTGCTGTGCCATGATGAGGACTCCATCAGCGGCGTCATCTATCACATCAGCGACGCCTTATGCTGCTTCTACATCATGTGGACGCAACGTAGCAACCATGACAAGGCGTCGCTGCAACGCGAACTGGATGGCGTTCGCTACACGCTGCTGCAACAGCAGAAGCAGTATGCCATCAATCAGGAAACCGTCGATATCATCAATCGCAAATGCCATGATCTGAAGCATCAGATTCACATGCTGCAGACCATGCAGGAAAGCCCGGAACGAGACGCGTATTTCGCGGAAGCGGAACAGGCGATCATGATTTACGACACCCGCATCAAAACGGGTAATAAAGCGCTTGACACCGTGCTTATGGAAAAAGGCCTGTACTGCCAATCGCACAACATACAGCTCACCTGCATGCCGAGCGGCGATTCGCTGGATTTCATGGAAGTGGCCGATATCTACGCGTTGTTCGGCAACGCGCTCGATAACGCCATCAATGCCGAGATGGAGATCGATGATCCGTCCAAACGTGTGATTAATGTCCGATTCTCCTCTCAAGGCGCGCTGATGCTCATTCAGATTCAGAATTACCATCAGCGGAAACTGCGTTTTTCCAACGGTTTGCCGGTCACGACCCATCGCGATCGTACTCGGCATGGTTTTGGTATGAAAAGCATGCTGCACACCGTTCAACAGTATGGAGGAACCATGCAGGCGAGCGATGCGGATAATGTGTTCACGTTGCAGATATTGTTGCCGAAGAACCAAACGCGGTAAAACGCGGTGACCGTGAATCGCGGAATACCGTAATAGTCCCTGTGTTGAATGCCGTATTGTCTCGTTCCGCGTTATCCGGTATTCAACCGATTATCCGGCATTCGGCCATCTGCCTACGGCAAATATCGGACGCGTGTTCTTGCGTAATTTCGCGGAGCGGACAACAATGACATCATGAGCAACATACTTCACAACGCAACCATCGATACCCTGCTGGAACGTCGTTCCATCCGCAAGTTCAAGAACAAACCGTTGGGCAACGACGTTATCGAAACCCTTGAGACCGTCGCACAGCATGCGGCAAGCAGCCAGTTCCTCAACGACTGGTCCGCGATTCGCGTAACCGACCCCGCCATCAAGAAGCGTCTTTCCGAAATCGGCAATCAGGAATACATCGCCACGGCGCCACTGCTGTACGTGTTTGTGCTCGACGAGCACCGCAACGCCGCCATCGCCTCGGCAAAGGGCGTGGATACCGCTTCTGACGCGTTCACGCTCAATGGCAGCTATCGGTATTCTCAGGCGCAGAACGACGCCGTACTGGCCCTTCACGCCATGGAAACGGCGGCATACTCGCTGGGACTGGGATGCGTGATTCTCGGTTCGCTGCTCAATGATGTTCCCGCGCTGATTGATTTGCTGAATCTTCCGGAGCACACGTACCCTGTGCTGGGCCTTGCGATCGGCAAGCCCGATCAGGATCCCGCCGTAAAGCCGCGCATGCCGCGTTCGATGCAGTTCTTTGAAGATGCGTATCCGGATAGCGACGAGACGCTGCTGACTGGCTTGGATGAGTTCGATTCCGCAGTGCATCAGTATTACGATCTTCGTAATACGCAGCATCCAGTCGATGCTTTCAGCGACCAGATTGCGCAGAATTCCGTCGACGAAGGAGTGAATGCCAAGGCTGTGGCCGAGAATGCCACACGCCAGGGTTTCCGTCTGGAACGTTAGTTTTCGAATTTCCGGAATTCTTGGAGCAATCGGGATTCTTGGAACTCTTGTTTTCTTTGCCCTGCCCGGCTTCATTGTCGGCAGGGTTTTCTTTTTATTGCGTTGTGCATCGCTCTGCAATCGTGCTTGTTCAGCTCGATTGCAGGTTGGTATGTTTTTCGCGCTTACGACCGCGGTACTATCTTCTGCGCGGCTTGTAGCCCTTTTTACGGGAATGTGGTTTGATCTGCTGGTTGAGCGGCACATACGTGTAGCTCGATTGTGGATCGCGATGAGTCAGATGCCATTTGCCGCAGAATTCGCAACGATATACCCACAGTTCCGTACCCCGCTCACGCCAGCTCTGATCGGCCGCCCGCTGGGCCGTCGCCTTGTCCTGATACATGATCTTGTTCGACTCGGTGCAGCGCTTCGGTACGAAATAATGCATAGCCGTCCAGTGTATCCAGCCGTCAAGATAAGCGGCCCCGATGTTCCGGCGGACGACGGAAGCCGTGTTCCAGAACGATCCCGCCCCACCGGGAGCCCATGCATTTTTCCCCCGCGGGATAACAAAAAAGGCGGGATCCCCTCGGGAATCCCGCCAAACAAGATTGAATGC
>CAVEVJ010000008.1:0-3466 GCA_963619075.1 Acidaminococcaceae bacterium | reverse complement strand
CTATCTATGTGGTGCATTTCTCCCAGGACGCGGCGCTCGAAACGGCGAATTCGCTTTCCAGCACGGGTGTTTCCAGCAAAGAGCAGCGTGCCGCCATCGCGGAGGCGATCAAGGGCACGAAGTTCACCACCGCGTTCGGCAAGATTCTGCAGCGTCTGCTGCGTACGGGCGTGGGCATCCACCATGCCGGCATGCTCCCACGTTACCGTCGTTTGGTCGAGCAGCTTGCGCAGCAGGGATTGCTTCCCGTCATCTGCGGCACCGATACGCTTGGCGTAGGCATCAACGTGCCGATTCATTCCGTCGTATTGACGGCATTGACCAAATTCGACGGCACGAAGATGCGCAGGCTCCGCGCACGAGAGTTCCATCAGATCGCCGGACGCGCCGGACGCATGGGATTCGACACCGAAGGTCTGGTCATTGCGGAAGGCCCCGAATATGAGATCGAGAACGCGAAGAACCTCGCCAAAGCCGGCAACGATCCGAAGAAGCTCAAGAAGGTCAAGCGCAAGAAGGCTCCGGAGGGCTTCGTCACCTGGAACGAGAACACGTTCGACAAACTGATCGACGCGGCTCCCGAGACTTTGGTGCCGCACATGAAGATCACGCATTCCATGGTGCTGAACGAGGTGGAACAGGGTGGCGACGCCCGCCGCCGCATCGACCGTCTGATCGACGATTCGGCGCAGACCCCTGAGCAGAAGGACAAGCTGCACGAACGCGCGAACGAGATCTTCCAGACGTTGTTCGACACGAACGTCATCGAAACGGAGGATCGGGACGATGGCGGCATGGACTATTTCATGACCGTTGACGTTCCGGAGGATTTCGCGCTCGACCAGCCGTTGAGCCCGTTCCTGCTGGCTGCGCTCGAACTGCTCGACCTCGAATCCGACACGTACGCCCTTGACGTGATCTCCATGGTGGAGGCCACGTTGGAGGATCCGAAGCAGGTTCTGCGCGCCCAGGAGCGCCAAGCCCGGGACCAGGCCATGACCCGGATGAAGGAGGATGGCCTCGACTACGACGAACGCATGGACAGGTTGCAGGAAGTCACCTACCCGAAGCCGTTGGAAGACATGCTTTCCGCCGCGTTCGACGAATACCGCCACGATGTTCCGTGGGCCAACGATTACTGGCTGAGCCCGAAATCGGTGGTGCGGGACATGGTGGAGACGGCCTCCGACTTCACCGGCTACATTTCCCGCTACAACATCGCCCGTTCGGAAGGCACGCTGCTGCGATACCTGTCGGACGCCTACCGCGCGTTGGCCCGCACCGTTCCCGCGGAGAAGCGCGACGAGCAGCTAAGGGACATCATCTCCTGGCTGCGCGTTGTGGTCCGTTCCATCGATTCCTCGCTGGTGGACGAATGGGAGAACGCCGGCAACGATTCCGACGCGTCGCAGGAGGCCGCGAATCTTGCGGCTCCCAGTACGAAGACCGCCGTCGTGGAGAATCGACGAGGCCTTACCGTGCTGGTGCGCAACGCCATGTTCCGTCGTGTACAGCTCATGGACCTCGACCGCCCGGAGGATCTGGGCGCGCTCGACAAGGATTGGGGCTACGGCGTGCACGAATGGGAGGATGTGCTCGACGACTATTACGACGAGCACGAGTACGTCAACATCGATGCCAAGGCGCGCAGCGGAGAGCTGTTCATCCTCGATGATTCGAAGGAGAACAGCGAACATAGCTGGAAAGTGCGCCAGATCATCGACGACTCCGATGGAGACCACAATTGGGCCATCACCGGAGTCGTCGACCTGGATGCAACCCAGTCGGGCGGCGAAGTGGTGTTCTTCGACTACAGCGTTTCCAACTGACGGCGCATGCTGGCCGCGTCGACTTCAAGAGGCGGCCATATCATGTTCATGTTCTTGAGCGTATTGCGCAGCAGTTCGGAAACCACCGCCCTGGAATACCAGCGATTGTCGGACGGCACGAGGTACCACGGGGCCCGTTCCGTACTGGTCCGCGCAAACACCTCCTGCCAGGCCTGCATATAGTCGTCCCAGCGTGCGCGCGCCTCAAGATCGCTTGCATCGAATTTCCAGTATTTGGTCGGATCCTCGAGTCGTGAGAGGAAGTGTCTTTTCTGTTCCTCCTTGCTTACCACCAGGAAGATTTTGATGATCGAACAGTCGTCCGCGACCAGTTCCGATTCGAATTTATTGATTTCGTCGTATCTCGCCTTCCACACATCCTCCGGCTGTGTCTGGTAGATGCGCGGCATGACGATGTCTTCGTACTGTGACCGGTCGAAGACGCTGATCCAACCGTTATCCGGTAGTTCCCGCCTCACACGCCATAGATAGTCGTGGTCGAGCTCCTCGCCCTTGGGTGCTCCGAACCCGTGGTAATGGATGCCCATCGGGTCGCCTTGCCGGAACACATGACGTACGATGCCGCCCTTCCCCGAAGCATCCATGCCTTGGAGCACGATCAGCAGCCTTCTGCGGGATCCTTTCACTCCGTTGGCATACATCAGACGCTGGTATTGCGCTATTTCCGCGGAACTGATCGAGATGAACCGTTCTGCGTCGTCCTTGTTGCCGTCGAATCCCGGAGTGGTTCCCCCGTCCATTGAAGCGAGGTCGGTGTCATGGTGGAATCGCAGCAACTGGCTTGGCGGCAATGTCCAGATGGAGCTGAGCAGTTCGCTCGCTTTGGCGAAATTCGCCAACCTTTCCGCAACGGAATCGCCGGACATGCCTTTGCGTACCCGATCCTGCACCGTATTCAGCGTCTTGCCGATGGATGAGACCTTGTCTTTGTCCGCCATATCAAGCCTCCTTGCTCGAGCCGGAACATTGCATCCATCATAGACGCGAAAGCGGCTGATCATCGGATATCCGACAATCAGCCGCCTCACGGTGTTTCAGGAATCAACGATCACTCGCTTTTCGAGTCACCGTTTTCCTTGAGTCCCTTGCCGTTTGCCTCATGAGAGAATTTCGAATTCTTCGGCTTGTCTTTTTTGATCGGCTTGCCGTATTTGTCGAAATCGATCTGGCTTTCCGGATGGGTCTCGTCATACCCTTGGTCATATCTGGTCTGACGCCATTTGCGGATGGTCGCGTTGGAACCGCGATGATGCACATGGTAGATGCGCTGCGCGCCACCCAGCGGCACGCCTTCCTTGGCCACTGCGATCTGGTTCACATTGGACGGGTCCATAATGGCGATCGGTACGACCGCTTCCGCTTCGACCGGCCCCGCGGTATGCCTTTGCATACGGCCCGGAAGCCATTCGGCCAACCGGCTCAGCAGCCAGCATGCGATGAAGTAGATGACGGCGGCGACCACAAGCGTCTGCAGGATATTGAAGTACATCGAGCCAAGTCGACGGGATTCCTGCAGCAGATCGGTGTACATGATGATCGAACCGAGCGCGGTGTCCTTCAGCACCACGACCAGCTGGGTGACCGCGGCCGGAAGCATGGCGATGATGGCTTGGGGA
>CAVEVJ010000007.1:0-6687 GCA_963619075.1 Acidaminococcaceae bacterium | reverse complement strand
GTTTGGCCTCGTCGAGCTTGCCGGTCGTCTCGTCGGCGATTTTGCCGCTGGCGTCGGTGATGTTCTCGTTGACGCTGTTGAGCGCGTTGGAGAGCACTTCGCTGACCGTCGATACGAAGGCGTTGTTGACGGTGCGGTCCACGGTCGTTGCGCCTAGGTCGGTGATTTTCGGAGCGACCGGATTGGATTTCTCGTTCACGTAGTATTCGAGCGTCGGCCTGGTGCCGTTGTTGTCGAGTATTCCCGCAAGATCGACGCTGAAGTCGGAGGGGATGATGATCGCCGCATAGCAGTCGCCGGACTTCACCGCTTCCATGGCGTCGTCTTCGCTCATGAATTGCCAGCCGAGCTGATCGTTGTTCTTGAGGGTGTCCTCGATCTGGTCGCCGAGGTTGACGTCGCCGAGCAGATCGTTGTTCGTGCCTGTATCGGAGTTGGCCACGGCGATCCTGATGCTGTTGGTGTTGCCGTACGGATCCCAGAATCCGTAGATGTTGAACCATGCGTACAGCGGCGGAAGGAGAATCAGACCGATCATGATGACCCATGCGGCCGGTACGGTGACCAGTCGTTTGAAATCTCGGCGCAGAATCTGCAGCACGTTGCTCATTGGCAGGCATCCCCTTGGTTTGCTTGGGTGTCGTAGTAGTTCATGTAGCGATACGTTATACGTAGCGCTACGCATCCCATATCATAATACGTGGTCCGGGACAAGCCGCGCGCAACCGGTAATCGCATTCAGGAAACGTTTAAAAACTTTGCAGAAACCGTTCCGTTCATGCCCAGCAAAGACGAACAAGACTGTTGTTCAATGCAACTAACGACGTAATTGAAAGCATCCCCACGCTTCAGGAAAGGAACGGACATGACGTATGCGGCAGAACACACGGTACAACAACGTAAGCCGCGTGGCGGCAATCGAAATCTTGGAAAAATCATCGCCATCGCGGCGGCGGTATCGCTCGTATCGGGCTTCGGAGCAGGCGCTGGCGTGACCGTGGTGCTCAAGGCGAGCGCCAGCAGCCAGCAATCCTTTCAAATGCTGGTAGGCGACGGTGGTGGTGGAGCCAACACCATGACCTACGACTATACGGGCAGCTACTCCGGCGTACTCACCGCGGATGGCGAGGAAGTGAGCTCCGACGGCGAGACCACCACCGCAAGCAGCAGTGACCAGAACGCGGCGCTCGTGCAAAACGGAGGCACGCTCACCATCATCTCGGGTGAACTCGTCAAATCCGGAGACAGCAGCAACGCCGACAACTGCAACTTCTACGGCACGAATTCGGTATTGCTGGCGGTCGGAGAAAACTCCAAAGCGGTGATCTCCGATTCATCCATCAGCGCAACAAGTTCCGGATCCAACGCGATCTTCTCCACCGACTCCGCAACCGTCCTCGCCAACAATGTGACCATCTCCACCTCGTCCGACAATTCGCGCGGCCTCGACGCAACATATTCCGGTTCGGTAGTGGCCAACAAGATGACCATCTCCACGCAGGGCGACCACAGCGCGACGCTCGCTACGGATCGTGGCGGTGGTTCGATATCCGTCACCGACTCCACGCTCAGCACGGCGGGAAGCGGCTCCCCGTTGCTGTACTCCACCGGAGATGTTGAAGTGTCGGGCGTGACGGGAACCGCCACCGGCGCACAGATCGCGGGCATGGAGGGCCTCAACACCATACTCATCAACGATTCGACGTTGGAAAGCACCAACACCGGCACGACCGGATCCGATCCGGTGGCCAACGGCGTGATCATCTACCAGTCCACCTCCGGTGACGCGGAAACGTCCACCGGCGAACATGCCACTTTCCAAGCCAAGGATTCCACGCTGAAATCGGCGATTGAATCCGGCTCGATGTTCTACTTCACCAACACCACGGCGGACGTGGTGCTCTCCAACACGGAACTCGACTTCGACTCGTCCGCTGCAAACCTGATCCTCGCCGCGGGCAACGATGCGAACAGCTGGGGAAGCGCCGGCTCGAACGGTGCGACGGTGAACTTCACCGGACGTTCGCAGACATTGGAAGGCAAGGTGAGCGCCGACACCATCTCGAGTGTGACGCTCAATCTGCTGGAAGGCTCCACGTGGACCGGTTCCGCTGAAATCACCGAGAACTCCGCGGGAACGCAGACCACGGACTCTCCGATCACCGTAAACGTCGACGGCACCTCCACATGGGTGGTTACGGCCGATACGACCATTTCCGCGCTGAACGTGGCATCCGGCGGATCGGTCGTGGATTCCTCCGGCCGCACGGTGACCATCGTGGCGGGCGGCAATACCGTGGTCTCCGGCGATAGCGACATCACCGTCACGGTCACCGGCTCGTACGGCACTTCCGTGGAAGCCGGATCCGAAACCGAACTGAGCTCGGATGTGATCGACCGCAGCTCGTTCGACGAGCAGTTCGGCACCTCGACGACCTGGAGCCTGTGACGGACGTGCGTGTATCGCGCAGGTCCCGCCCAATCCATCGTTATTCCTCGTCTCAATCATCTGACCATGTCACGCAATTCGTAACCAAGGAGCAATCATGACCGACTTCAACCTCAACAACTTCAACAACGGCAATGCCAACAATGGCAACAATGGCGGAACCGACGCGTCGAACCCGCTGAACGATGCCAACGGTTCCAGCGTCAATGCGGATTCCGCGCGGACCGTTTCGCCGGAATACGGTTCCGCCCAGCCGGCGCAGTATTCCGCGACCGGGCAAACGCAGCAGACGTCCGCGAACTCGAATCCCGCCTACTATGCGTCGGCGTACGGGCAGGATCAGCAGAACGGTTCCGGCCAGCAGTACTCGCAGCAGTATTCCCAGCAGTACTCACAGGAATATTCGCAGCAGAATCCGCAGTACTTTAATGGGCAGGGTAATGGGTCGGTGAACGGTCAGACGGCCGGGTCGGCGAACGGTCAAACGAATCCGGCGTTTCAGACGAAAGCCGCTGCAGGCGCGAATGGCGCGAAAAAGCCGTCGCTTGGCGGCAAGGTCATCGGAATGGTTGCGGGAATCAGCCTGTTGTGCGGTCTGATTGGCGGTGTCGGCGGAGCGTTTGCGGTGAACGCGCTGTCCGGAACCAGCGAACCTCAGATGAGCCAGCAGGGGGGTCCCGGTGGTCAGAGCGGCGACTCCAACGGTCAGCAGGGAGGTCCCGGTGGTCAGGGAGGCGACTCCAATGGCCAGATGGGTGAGCCGCCGAGCGGCCAGCCGGGCCAAAATTCCGACGGTCAGAATGGTTCGGGCCAGTCGGGTTCCGGCCAGTCGGGCGATTCGAATGGGTCTGGCAACACCGGTGGCTCCACCGGTTCGGGCCAGTCGAATGGTTCCAGCGGGTCGAACAGCTCTAGCGGGTATTACGGCTCGACCGATTCTGACGCCATCGCCAGCTGACGCGCTTTCCGCTCAGCTGACGCGCCCGATGGCCAGCGAACCTGTCAGCCCGGCTCGACCCCACCCTCCAAGCCGTTCTCCCGTATCTCGGGGAACGGCTTTTTCGTTGTACTGCCCAGAGCGTATCTCGTCGGACTGCCCAGAGCGTATCTCGTCGGACTGCCCAGAGCGTATCTCGTCGGACTTTTCCGAAAAAGGAGCGTCCGCATCACGTCGATTCTGCTGTCGGTCTGCGATATTGCCTACGGTTGATAGCGTGACCGATATGGAAGAACGTGAACAGAGCGAGGCGATCGCGGTAAAAACGCAACTCGACGCCATGGAAATCGGCGATGCGAATACTGAAATCGACAATCCGGCCGATCGTAGATTGCCGCTGATTTTCCGCATCTTCGGCTTCATCATGCTTGCGGAAGGCGTGATGGCGCTACCGGCGATCGTTGTTTCCTGCCTGGCTGTGGCGCATGCCGTGATCGACGGGCGCATGCAGGTCGATGTGATCAATCTCACCACCATTCTTGAATCGCTCCGTGCGGCTGTTCTGGTGACTGACACGATTACGTTGTCGATTTTCGGTGCGCTGCTGATTCTGAACAAGCGCAGGCATGTGGCACAGTGGACGTACGTGCTGATTCCGCTCGTTGTGTTCGAAGGCCTGCTGGCTTTGGCGTTGCAGGGTTTTGGAATCGATCTGCTTGGCCCGGCGCTGAAACTGTCCGCATTGGTGGTGCTGCACATCATCGCCGACCCGTCTCTTCGGGATGAGCGTCGTCTGAAGTTCGCGCTACGTGAGATGGATGCGCGCAGCGAATACGAGGAGGCCGTTTCCGTGGGCATGGCCGGCCGCGATATGACCGGCAAGGGCTATATTTCCTTGGATTTCTTCAACCTGTTCTGGCTGTTCGTGTTCGCCTGCGTATTCGGTCTCGTTGTGGAGACCATCTACCATTTCGTCCTGTTCGGCGAATATCAGGATCGTGCCGGCTTCCTATGGGGTCCGTTGTCGCCGATCTACGGTTTCGGGGCGGTGCTGCTTACGGTGCTGCTCAACCATTTGTGGCGGTCGAACTGGCTGCTGATCTTCTGTTCCAGCGCGGTGATCGGCGGCGCGTTCGAATATTTCACCAGCTGGTTCATGGAAACGGCGTTCGGTATTCGTGCGTGGGATTACACCGGCAAATGGTTGTCGATCGATGGCCGTACGTCGGGCAAATACATGTTTTTCTGGGGATTGCTCGGCTTGGTTTGGGTCAAGTTGGTGCTGCCGTACATGCTGTCCATGATTCAGCGCATTCCGTGGAAGATTCGCTATTCGTTGACGGTGATATGTTTCGCGCTGATTTTTGTAGACGGCATCATGACGTTGATGGCGTTGGACGCATGGTATTCGCGTATGGCCGGCATTGCGCAGAATTCGCCGGTTTCGCAGTTCTTTGCCACGTATTTCGGCGATGATTTCATGGCCAATCGATTCCAGACCATGACGCTCGACCCGTCTTCCACCGGTCGTCTGTAGGGTGGCTTTGCGGAAAATCAGATGCCACGCCTGGGTTCTGTTGGGCTGAGCTGGGCTGTGTCGGGTTGTGCCGCGCAGTGCCGTACTGTGCTGTGTTGCGCTATGCGTGGGTCATGCCGGGCTATGCCATACTGTGCTTGTGCTTGTGCTTGTGCTTGTGCTTGTGCTTGTGCTTGTGCTGTGCCGGGTTGTGCTGTACCGGGTTGTGCTGTACCGTGCCAGGCTATGCTGTGCAGTGCTACGCTATGCGGCGAAGCTCTGGGCCAGTTGCTTGATGAGGTCCGGGCGATGTCCGCTCCAGGAGGAATTCGGCGAGATGACCACGGGAATCTGCTTGAATCCGGCATCCTTGATCTGCTTGAAGGTGCACGGGTTCTGGGTCAGGTCTACGGTTACGTATTTCACGCCGAGTTTGGAAAGCTCTTGTTCGGTGGCTTCGCATTGCGGATTGCTTGGATTGGTGAAGACGGTAACGGTCATCGATTCCTCCTTGTGCTCAGCCACGTGTTCTGTTGTTTCGTACCGTATTTCGTATGCGGCCACACTCTAGTGTACACACTACCGGTAGTGGTGTGTTGCGAGTTTCGCCACTGCATATAGTGGGGGAAATCCCCATATTACGGAGATAATACGAACATTTGTTCGAATATATGACCAGTCTATCATTTTCCGTGAATCGGCGCGCCGTGTCCGTCTGGATGCCTATTGGGCGCGGATGGCGTGTTGCGATCGTGCGCAGATTGGTCTTCGGACGAATCGATTCTGATGTGCTCGGGCTGGGCTGAATTATTTTTTGGTGGTTGCCGGGGTGTGGCGAATTATCGATTCCGTTGTTTACTGGGGTGGGGCGAGTTGTTTTAGACACTCGCTGTGGCGTTTGGGTTGAAAGTGTTGTATACTGACTTGCTGTTGCCCCTCTAGCTCAACGGTTAGAGCAGCGTCCTTTTAAGTCGTGGGTTGTGGGTTCGAATCCCACGGGGGGTACCGTCAAAGTCCTGAAAACCTTCGCGATTGTTGGTTTTCAGGACTTTTTGTTTGTCGCGCGATGAGATTCCGGATTCCCTTCCCTTCGAGTGCGTACGCAGGCTCTCCGGATATGTGCGTCGCGTTCTTTTGGGTGCACGTCCTTCCCCTTGAGTGCGTACGTCGGTCCTCCTTGGGCGTATGTCAATTCTTTTTGGATGCGCATGCTGGCGTTCTCTGGATATGTTCGTCCGCTCTCCGAGTTTGTCCGATACCTCTCTGTGCGCAAACCGGGAGATAGCGGCATTTCTTGCCGGTTGTGGTTGAAAAGGGTATCTGCCGTTGTATCCCTTTTTTTGCATGATCCAGAAATGGCCATTTTCCAACGATCCGTGATTTCGGAATCGAAACAGTCCGCCTCCGATTCTGCCCTAACCGGGAGATAGGCCCGTTTCTTGCGGGTTGTGGCTTCAAGGGGGTATGCGCCGTTATGTCCCGCTTCTATCACGTGATGCGAAAACGGCGGAATTCCAACGATTTAGGATTTGCGTGCCGAGCTGATCGATGCACGCGCTGCGCACAACCGGGATAATAGGGCCGTTTCTCCTGGTTGTGGTCGAAAGGGGGTATTGGTCCAGTGTCTTTCGCGCAATTATCGAAGATGCCATTCCCGATCCGTATCAAAAAAGATGTGTGTGCGGATTTTCAACGGGTCGTGCGGATTTCTGGCAAGTCGTGCGGATTCTCAGCAAGTCGTGTGGATTCTCAACAGGTCGTGCGGATTTTTGAGGACTTGTGCGG
>CAVEVJ010000006.1:0-2519 GCA_963619075.1 Acidaminococcaceae bacterium | reverse complement strand
GGTCCAAGGCGTCCCAGCATATAGCTGTCGGCCGGGAATCCACGTTCTTAAGTGACTCGCATAACCTGCGCGAACGCACAATCGTCGGTGGCTCCTTTGCGGCGGCGATGATAAAAGGCGCCCCGCCCTCGCCGAGCTGCGCCCCGTAAATATCGAAGCTCTCCGCATAGGTGCGAGGAACACACGTCGCCACCGGGTCCCTCCACGTCTTTAGCTCAAGGCCAAATAGCCTGGTGGGAAGCGTGCTTGCCAGCATCGGTTTGCCTCCTTCGTTTCATTACACCTTTATTTTACTCCGTAGGTAAAATAAAGGTGTAATGAAACGGTGCCGTCTTCGTCTAATCGTTGGACGTCAATTGCGCTTGGCAAGAAGTTCGGAAGCCTTCCGAACCTGGCGGAGCAAGCCCCACGCTGCGGCGTTGCCCGCGCCCCGACCATTAAGGTAAACGCATGGTTGCGGAGAATAAATGAGTGCTAGAGGGGGGTCTGAATTTGGCCTACAATCATAAAGATTTCCTTAGTCGACTCGGAAGGGATCATCTTATGAAGAAGAAGTACGAGGCTCCCACCGCGGAGACCGTCAAGTTTGAGTACAAGGATCAGGTCGTCGCGGCCAGTGGTGGCAGTGAGTGCCATACCTTCAAAAATCAAGGTCCGTATCATTGCGATGATGAGGAACATACCTCGCCCACTAGGAATAGCTAATTGGCAAGAGGTTATTTTTGCGGTCTGATAGGATTTTGATATGAAAAAACAATACATTGCTCCCACGGTGGACACTGTCAAGTTTGAGTATAAGGACCAGATTGTCGCAGCTAGTGGTGGTTGTAGCACTAAATGGAACTGGTCCGGTCCGACCGAGACCTCGGGATGCACTGTCCCGACCCCGGACCCGACGCCGCTCAAGTAAGGCTTCAGCTCCATCGTAATTTCGAGCAGGCTCTTGGTTGTATGCCAACCAGAGGGCCTGCTCTTGTTTCTGAGTTGGTGCGCTCCTACCATTATTTTCAGCGAGAATTAACCCGATTTGTAGGAGGGACGACGGTTGACTGCGGCGAAGGTAAGGGGGCTTACGGTCGCCCAGTGGTGTGAACTCGCGCAAAGTGGCGCCTCTGTTCCCGTGACGATTCCCCTTGACGGCGTTAGCATGCAGCCGCTTATTCGCCGCAATTGCGACCTTGTCACCATTGCCCCGCTTGACCGCGAGCCGCTTCCGGGCGATATCGTGCTCTTCGAGTGGCCTGCGGGCCACTTTGTCTGTCATCGTGTTCGCCAAATTGAAGGATCCCGCATTCAAACCTTCGGCGACAACTGCTGGAACCCTGATGCATGGATGGACCGTTCGCGGGTTTTGGGCATCGCGGTTTCCGTCGAGCGCGATGGTCGCGCAATTGCGCTCGACACCGGCCGTTCACGTGCGCTCGGTCGCGCCTGGATGGCCGTACATCCCATGCGCATGTGCTGGCGGAAATTCCGCTCGCTCGGTGGTCGCGTCTTTCGCAAACTCGGATTGGGGAGATAATCCATGGCAGACATCAAGCAGGAAACGACCGGCCCCGCTCCGAGCCCTGTTCTCGACGCAACTGCCGCTGGCCCCGAGCCTTTCTTGCCGAATTCTCTCCGTGAACTCCTTGATCATCTAGACTCCGAGGGCATCACTGATTTCCGTCGTTACCGCGAGGTCCGCAAGTTCATGAACTTCAAGGCCCGAGGAAAGAATCTTCCCATCTCGGGCTGCTTCGAGCTCACGCCGCTCTGCAACCTCGACTGCAAGATGTGCTACGTGCATCTCAACGCGGCGCAGCTCCACGGCGCGAAGCTCCTTCCCGTCGAGACCTGGAAGGACATCATGACCCAGGCGGTCGACGCCGGCATGATGTATGCCCGTCTCACGGGCGGCGAGTGCACGACCTATCCTGGCTTCAAGGAGCTCTATTTACACCTCGCAAATATGGGGGTTGAGGTTACCGTCCTCTCCAACGCTGTTCTCATTGACGACGTCATGGTTGATTTCTTTATCGCTCATCCCCCCGCAGGCGTGCAAGTTACGCTTTACGGTGCAAGCGAAGAGGCTTATGAGCGCGTGACCGGGCACCGCATGTTCGCCCGCGTGCTGGGCAACATTCGCCGCATGCGCGACGCGGGTGTCCCGGTGACCATCGCCGTTACGCCCAACGCCTTTATGACTGACGGTCTTGAGGTTGTCCGCCTGCTTCACGAAGAGGGCTTTCCCTTCAACATCAACCCCGGCATCATCGAGCCTAGGGAGGAGACCGGCCGAAAGGTCGAAGATGCTAGCCTTGACGCCTATGTCGATATGTTGCGTCTTCAGCGCGAGCTCGAGGGCAGGCTGCCCGAGCCTGAGTGCGAACCTGACGAGTTGCCCGACGTGGCTGACGGCGGCGTTGATGGCGAGGCCCCGCGCGGGGTGCGCTGCGGTGCTGGCCGCAGCTCGTTCTCGGTGGGCTGGAAGGGCGAGATGCTTCCGTGTAATACCTTTCCGTGCGAGCCGGCCAACG
>CAVEVJ010000005.1:0-6650 GCA_963619075.1 Acidaminococcaceae bacterium | reverse complement strand
TCAACGTCGACCCGGGTACCATGAACCCGTTCCAGCACGGCGAAGTCTACGTTACCGAAGACGGAGCCGAAACCGATCTCGACATCGGCCACTATGAGCGTTTCCTCGACGTGTATCTGAGCCAGAAGGCCAACGTGACCACCGGCCAGATCTACCAGGAGGTTCTGCGCAAGGAACGTGCGGGCGAATATCTTGGCCAGTGCGTGCAGGTCATTCCGCACATCACCAACGAGATCAAATCCCGTATGCGCGCCCAGGCGTCCGATGACGTCGACGTGATCATCACCGAAATCGGCGGAACCGTCGGAGACATCGAATCGCAGCCGTTCCTGGAGGCGGCACGTGAGATTCGTCGTGATCTCGGCTCCGAAAACTGCATGTTCGTGCACGTCTCCTTGGTGCCGTACATCGCGGCGGCCCACGAGCTCAAGACCAAGCCGACCCAGCACTCCGTGATGATGCTGCGACAGCTGGGCATCTCCCCGGACGCCCTCGTGCTGCGTTCCGACCGTATCCTCAACCAGTCCATCAAGGACAAGATCTCCCTGATGTGCGACGTGGATTCCGAAGGCGTGGTCAACTGTGTGGACGCTCCGAGCATCTACGACGTGCCGAAGACCCTGTTCGATGAAGGCCTTGACGCCTATGTGGTGCGTGAGCTGGGTCTGCCGTTCCACGATGTCGACTGGGACGAGTGGGAGGATCTGCTCGAACGAGTGCATCATCCGAAGCATGAGGTCAACGTGGCCATCGTCGGCAAGTACATCGACCTTCCGGACGCATATCTGTCCGTCACCGAAGCCATCAAGGCCGGCGGTTTCGCCAACTGGGCCAAGGTCAACGTCAAGTGGGTGGCCGCCGACAAGTGCGCCACTGAGGAAGGCGCCGCCGCGGCGCTCGACCAAGTGGACGGCATCGTGATCCCGGGTGGCTTCGGCATCCGCGGCATCGACGGCAAGATTGGCGCCCTGCGCTACGCCCGTGAAAACAAGCTGCCGGCGCTCGGCCTGTGCCTTGGCCTGCAGTCCATGGTCATCGAATACGCGCGCGACGTCCTCGGCATCGAAGACGCGAACTCCTCCGAATTCGAACCGGATTGCGCGAATCCGGTGATCGCGACCATGGAAGAGCAGAAGGACATCGTCGCAGGCAACGGAGATATGGGCCACACCATGCGTCTCGGTTCCTATCCGGCCGAGCTTGAGGAAGGTTCCATCGTCGCCGAACTGTATGGTTCCACGCACGTCACCGAGCGTCACCGCCACCGTTACGAAGTGAACGTGGCATACAAGGATCGTCTGCGCGAGGCCGGTCTGCGTATCTCCGGCCAGAGCCCGGACGGCGAACTCACCGAATTCGTGGAGCTGCCGCGCGAGGTGCATCCGTTCTACGTGTCCACCCCAGGCGCATCCTGAGTTCAAGTCGCGTCCGACCAAGCCGCACCCGCTGTTCGCAGGTCTGGTCAAGGCCGCCATCGACCATCAGCAGGACCGCTGAACGGAGACGAACGGAACTTTGAACGCCGATAATTCAAATCACGGCTGATTCGTTGATTGCATGGCCATGGATTCCACGGGGAGTTCATGGCCATGTTGCATAATTGGTCAGAGCCAAGGTGATGAACGCTGAATCTCAGATAGCATCGGAAGGGTTGCGAGGTTGAACGACAATAACGCTTCGGGAATGAACGGTCAGAACAATACGTTCCCGGAAACAAATGATTCGACGATGATCGTGCCGAAAATCGATATGGAATCTTTCGCTGCGATCGAGGATTTCGGACAGGAGCTATCAATCACGGTGAAGAAGAAGCACAGCCTGCTGTGGCTGTGGATTGTTCTTGCCTTTTTGGTGGTGCTCGGGGCTGCGGCCGGAGGCGGATACTGGTTCTTCCAATCCCATGCATTGCCGGGCGTCAAACTGTGGGGTCATTCCATGACGGGACGTACCCAGCAGCAGATCGCCGATGAGATCTCACAGAAGGCTTCCGAAATCGAAGTGCCCGTTTCCTACAATGGAACGACGACGAAAATCACATTGCAGGATCTCGGCATCAGCGCGGACAGCGAAGCGATCGCCGCGGAAGTGTACAACGCCAAGCGGAGCGACTCCCTCATCGATAAATACGCTTTCTGGAATGTCGAAGACATCACGACCGAACCGTTCGATGTGAAGGCCGCCGACGCGCAGACGGTCGGCGACATGCTGGGAGTGCGGTCCACTTCCGCGGTCGACGCCAGATTGAAGCTCAATGAGGATGGCACCGCCTTCGATGTCGTCTCCGGCCAGCAGGGGACCGGCATCAGCGTCGTCAAGATCGCGCAGGAGGCCAAACGTGTCCTTGAATCGCTTGGCGGGGAAGAAACGAACACGGTCACCGTCGAGGCCGACCAGACCGACCCCGATGTCACCGACGAACAGGCGCAGCAGGCGAAAACCGTCGCCGATGCGCTGATTTCCAAGTCCATCGCCATCAATATAGGCGACCACAAGGTGGCCGAATTCAACGCTGCGGCCATCGCTTCGGCCATCACCGTCAGTGAGCAGCGCGACAACGAGAAACTTGCCGACGGACAGTTCCGCAAGGGTCTGTTGGTGATCGACGGAACCAAGTTGCAGGAATACTACGAGACGTCCATCAAAACGAATTTCCATGCGGACCGGGTGGACGGCGACGTGATCGTCAACAGCGTAGGCGACGTGCTGCAGACCAACATCGAAGGACATGACGGCATCGCCGTGAGCAATGGCGGCGATACAAGCGTGGGCGGCGACGCTGCGAAGGCTCTTGCGCAAGGTGGCGAATCGGTGACGATTCAGGGAACCTGCGACCAGCAGAACGAGAAGAAAACCACGAGAACGGTGGTGGTCAGCCTTTCCGGCCATACCGTCTCCGCGATCGAGAACGGACAGGTCGTTCGAGTGATGCACATGTCCGCAGGGCAGGGCAACGACTATCAGACCGGCCAATGCCAGCCAAGCGGCGATCTGTGCACCCCGACCTATTGCGATCCGAACACGTACGACAACTGCACGCCTGACGGCGATTTCAAAGTCTGGCTCAAATACCAGTCGCAGAACATGAGCGGCAACCTGACATTGTCTGACGGCAGTTCGGAGCAATGGGACGTCAAGGACGTCGGATTCGTGAACTACTTCTCCAAAACCGGTTGCGCCATCCACCGAATCGCGACGCAGAGCGCATTCAACGATTCCAGCATACAAGCCATGGCCAGCAATACGTCGCACGGATGTGTGGGCATCGGTTGGGACCAGGCGGAATGGTTCTACAACTGGTGTCTGATGGGAACCACGGTGCATGTGCAGGCCTGATTGAGACAAAACGGCAGGATGCATACGAGACGGAAGGCCACATGCTGGTCTTCCGTTTTGGTATGCAAGACATTCGATCCGATTCATCGCCGAATTTCGAAAAATCCACTAGTAATTCGACGGTCATTCTGTTAGGTTGTCATAGGTACGAATGAGTGAATGGAGGCAGCGTAAGGTGTCAGAGAACCAAGCGCCCAATGCCGCGGCTGACGTGGAGATGAGCCAGTACGTGGCTGACCGCACGCGAGTGAACGAAGACAAGATCAGACAGGACGATGAGATCATCCAGCAGTTCGGTGACTACACCTACGGCTGGCATGATACCGACTTCGCCGGGGAAGCAGCGAAGAAAGGCATCGACGAGAACGTCGTGCGCGCCATCTCCGCCGACAAGAACGAGCCGGAATGGATGCTGGAGAAGCGGTTGGAAGGATACCGCGATTTCATCAACCGTCCGATGCCGCAGTGGGGCGTCGACCTGAAGGATTTCGATGCCGACGACTTCAAGTATTACGTGAAACCGATCGACAAGCAGGCCACCACCTGGGAGGAGCTGCCTGACGAGATTCGTTCCACATACGACAAGCTGGGCATTCCGGAAGCCGAGAAAAGCCGTCTGGTATCGGGCGTCGCGGCGCAGTATGAATCCGAGGTCATCTACAACTCGATTCAGAAGGATCTCGAAGACCAGGGCGTGATCTTCGTGGATACCGACACCGCTGTGCAGAAGTATCCGGAAATCGTGCAGAAGTATTTCGGAAAGTGCATTCCGAGCAACGACAACAAGTTCTCCGCGCTGAACACGGCCGCATGGTCGGGCGGATCGTTCGTGTACGTACCGAAAGGCGTGCATGTCGATATTCCGCTGCAGGCGTATTTCCGAATCAACACCCCGAACATGGGTCAGTTCGAACGCACGCTCATCATCGCGGATGAAGGCTCCTACGTGCATTATGTGGAAGGATGCACCGCTCCGATCTATTCCACGGATTCGCTGCATTCCGGCGTGGTCGAGATCTTCGTCGAGCCGCACGCGCGAGTACGCTACACCACCGTGCAGAACTGGTCCAACAACGTGTACAATCTGGTGACCCAGCGTGCGTACGTGCGTGAGGGCGGCACCATGGAATGGGTCGATGGCAACATCGGTTCCAAGGCGACCATGAAATATCCGGCGTGCATCCTCGCCGAACCGTATGCCAAGGCGAGCACCATGTCTTTGGGTTTCGCCGGCAAAGGACAGTATCAGGACACGGGCGCGAAGATGATCCATCTCGCTCCGCACACCAGTTCCACCATCGTGGCCAAGTCCATCTCCCGGGGCGGCGGACGTTCCGCGTACCGCGGACTCGTCAAAATCGTGGAAGGCGCCGAAGGATCGTCGAACTCCACGGTGTGCGATGCCCTGCTGGTCGACGAATTCAGCCGTTCCGACACGTACCCGCATGTCGATGTTCGTGAGGATGACGTGTCCATGGCCCATGAGGCCACCGTTTCGAAGGTGTCCGAGGACCAGCTGTTCTATCTGATGAGCCGCGGCCTTTCGGAAGACGAGGCCATGGGCATGATCGTACGAGGATTCGTGGAGCCGATCAGCCGTGAGCTGCCGATGGAATACGCGCTCGAACTGAATCGGTTGGTTGAATTGCAGATGGAAGGATCGGTGGGCTGATCACCATGGCACAGACTCAGGAAATCAACATTCCGGTCGCGGATCCCAATGATCCGTATGCGAACCCCGCGGCGATGCCGTCATCGGCGGATCGGGCGCCGCGGTCGTTTGACGTGGCCGCGTTCGCCAAGCCGGACCGCACGCAGGAGGATTGGCGCTACACCCCGGTGGAGCGTATAGAGGAATTCTTCGACGTGTTCGAACCGTCCTTTGAAACCGAAGTTAGCGTTTCGATGATCGACGGGTCCAGTCTGGCCCAGGGCGTCACCTATACCGAATGCAAGCCCGGAGACCCCGGCACAGGCGTCATCTCCAAGCCGAGCGACCGCGTGTCGGCCGTCGCATGGAACTCTTCGAAACGTGCCGGCGTGCTCAACATCGAAGGTGAGATCGACCAACCGGTACTGGTCAAGGTGCACGGCAACGGCATGGACCTCGATGCGTTCCATCTGGTGATCAGTGTGGCGGATCGCGCCCATGCGGATGTGGTCGTCGAACATGACGGAAACGTGCGGATCGCCGAAGGCGTGGAGATTTCCACAGGCAAGGATTCACACGTGTCCACCACCTTCATCCAGGAATGGGGCAAAGGCTCCAAGCATGTCGGAAACCAGCGCATCCACCTCGGCGAGGGCGCTTCCCTGCGCCATAGCGTCGTGACCCTTGGCGGCGACGTGGTCCGCATCCGTATGGATCAGGATTTCGGCGGAGAACGCGCAGACCTCAACATGCTGGGCATCTATTTCGTGGATCCGGGAGAGCACATCGAACACCGCACCATGGTCGTCCACAACCATCCGGAATGCAAAAGCCGTGTGGTCTACAAGGGTGCTCTCGACGGCAAGGGAGCGCATTCCACATGGGTCGGCAACGCGTTGATCGCCCCGACCGCGCCGGGCACCGATTCCTACGAGCTCAATCGCAACCTCGTACTCACGCCGGGGGCAATCGCGGATTCCGAGCCGAATCTTGAAATTGAAAACGGCAATATCGTCGGAGCCGGCCACGCGTCGTCCGTCGGACGCTTCGACGATGAGGAACTGTTCTACCTGCAGTCCCGTGGAATTTCGGAAAACGAAGCGCGCAAGCTCGTGGTCCGCGGATTCTTCGGCGAGCTGGTCGAGGAGATCGGCATCCCGGCGATTTCCGAGCATCTCATGAACGTCATCGATAAGCGTCTGACTCGCGGCGAGGGCGAAACCGCCACGCAAGCCGAGGACGAGCGATAAAACGGTAGGAGCAAAACCATGTCAACACTTGAAATCAAAGACCTTTACGCGCACGTTGAAACCAAGGACGGCGTCAAGCCGATCCTCAAGGGTGTGACCCTGACCGTCAACTCGGGCGAGACCCATGCGATCATGGGGCCGAACGGCTCCGGAAAGTCCACGCTGGCCTACACGCTGGCCGGGCATCCGAAGTACATCGTCGATTCCGGACAGGTGCTGCTTGACGGCGAGGATGTGCTCAAAATGACCCCGGACGAGCGTGCCAAGGCAGGATTGTTCCTTGCCATGCAGTATCCGGTCGAAGTGCCGGGCGTATCCATGACCAACTTCCTGCGTACCGCCAAGACCGAAGTGGACGGCAAGGCCCCGGCCATCCGCACTTGGACCAAGGAACTGACCGAAGCGATGAAACGTCT
>CAVEVJ010000004.1:0-7108 GCA_963619075.1 Acidaminococcaceae bacterium | reverse complement strand
GTGTGGAACGAAGCCAATGAAGAACAGGAATTGACCGTCCGGATGCCGTCTGCCGAAAAAAGCGATGTGAGCGACGCGGATGTGAATCTCATGCAGATCCCGGGCGAAGAGCCGGGCGCGACGCTAGATCATGCCATCTCGGTATTGGAAGACCTCCTCGGAGGCAACGAGCACATCCACATCGATGGAAACGACATCAAGGACATCTGCACCGGCGCATCGACCGCGGTGATCCGCGTGGAGGGAGCATCCACCGATACCATCGGAGGCACATTCGACGAACGACTCTCCGCTTCAGGAATCAAAGCCGACGCCATCACGGGAGCGGTGATTTCCATCGAAGGCCCGGAAGAATTTCACCTGACCGAAGCGATGACGGTTGTTCATGACATCCAGCACCGTCTCACCGACGAAGCTGCCATCGTATGGGCGCTGAACCTCACCGGCACCGACACGCTGCGTGTCACCATATTGCTCGCGGCGCCGCGGGAACAGTGAGGCGTGACAACAAAAACTCCTACGGACAACTAGGCCCACCAATCGACCTTAAAAGCAAACGTTGTGGGGACGTCCGCCAATCACAGACGAACGTCCCCACAACATAACACATCAGCGCAACGAATCAGCGCGCGCAATGTCGAAGATGCCTGGACAACAGGTTACTTACGCTTCTTCTTCTCGCGAATATTCACCGAAATCTGAATCGGAGAACCTTCGAAGCCGAATTCCTCACGCAGGCAACGTTCGATGTAACGACGGTACCCGTGCTCGAGGAAGCCCGTGGCGAAGATCACAAAACGCGGAGGACGGGTGGAAGCCTGCGTCGCGAACAGGATTCGCGGCTGCTTTCCTCCACGCAACGGATGCGGATGCGCCGCCTGAATCCTACCCAGGAACGCATTGAGCTTGCCTGTAGGGATACGCTTGTCCCACGATTCCAAAGCGCCACGCATAGCCCTGGCAAGACGATTGGTATGCCAACCAGTCTTGGCCGACAGATTCACACGCTGAGCCCAGGTCACACGATCGAACTCGGTCTTCCACAAGCGTTCCATGCGCTGACGGTCGAAATCGTCCATCAGATCCCATTTGTTAAACACCAGAACAATGCAACGTCCCGCATCCACAGCCTGGCTCATCACCTTCAGATCCTGATCGGAAATCGGCTGTGACGCATCGAACAGCACCAGCGCAAGCTCGGAACGTTCGATGGCCGCCTGTGTACGCAGTGAGGAGAAGTATTCGGCGCCCGACAGCTTGTGCAGACGACGCTTGATGCCGGCGGTATCGATGAACAACCAATCCTCACCGTCGACCGTCACCACCTCATCGACCGGGTCTCGAGTGGTGCCGGCCAAATCGTTGACCACGGTACGCTCTTCGTGGGCCAGCTGGTTCAGTAACGAAGACTTGCCAACGTTGGGTCGGCCCACCAAAGCCACACGACGCAAATGCGAGGGGGTCAGGAAGCCGGATGTTTTCTCGGCCTTCTTCAACGAATCCAGCGCGGCATCAAGCAATTCGCCGATGCCACGTCCGTGCATGGCGGAGATGCCGTACGGCTCCCCCAGACCCATCTTCCAGAATTCAGCGGTCAGATACTCGCTTTCACGGTCATCGACCTTGTTCACCGCCAACGTAACGGGTTTGCCCGACGCACGCAGCATCTTGATGATGCGCGCATCCGTATCCGTCAAACCGACCTGTCCATCGACAACGAGAACCACGGCGTCCGATAGCTGTACGGCAACCTGAGCCTGCGACGCGATCGCCGATTCGATGCCTTCGACGTCGGCTTCCCAACCGCCCGTATCGACCAGCTTGAAATCGGTACCGGCCCATTCCGCGTCATAGCTCACACGGTCTCGGGTGACGCCGGGAGTGTCCTCCACAACGGCGGCGCGACGACCGAGGATACGATTGACCAATGTGGATTTGCCGACGTTCGGACGCCCGACGACCGCCAAAACGCCTACGGGCTTCGGACCGGAGGCACGCTCGCCGCCGGAGAAGGAGGATCCGTCAATCAGACCCTCATCGCCTTCATCCAGCTCATAATCCTCAAGATTGGAGACGTACTGCCGGTACTGCTGCTCCTCAATGGCATCATCGACGATGCGAATAAGCACGTCGAGCGTCTCGCCGAAATCAAGATCGGAATTATCGACAGTCAGCACGCCTTCCGCGGCGGAGGTGAAATTCGTGACCTTGGAGTCGGCCTCGTCTCGGGCCGAGACGTTTTCCGCGCCCACGCCGGTGACGGACTGGCCGGTCCTACGCGCCTGACGGACCTCCTCACTTGCTGTGAGCAGAATGCGCACTTCGGCATCAGGCGCCACGACCGTGGTGATGTCACGGCCTTCCACCACGATGCCCGATCCTTGGGAGAACGAATCCGAAGCGGATTCGCGGGCGATATATGCGCGCTGAGCGGCGATGAGCACATGGCGTACCGGAATAATGCCGGACACCCTGGAAACATGCGAAGAGACCTCGGAGGAACGGATGGCTTCACTGATATCCTCGTCATCCGCGAAGACCCTCGGGTCTTCCGGATCGACGCTGATATCAAAATGCCCTTCGGTGAAGAACTCGCCTACCGTTTCGGTGACCAGCTGCTCGTCCACGACCTCGGCATCCAGATCAAGACCCTGATTCAGGCACCACCATGCGCACGCACGGTACATGGCTCCCGTATCGAGATACGCGAAACCGTAGTACTTGGCCAAAACCTTGGATGAAGAGGATTTGCCCACGCCTGCCGGACCGTCGATAGCCACACGAATCACAGTCCCACCGCCTTGGAAAGAGAACGAACTTCGGTCTGGGAAAGAACACGGTAGCTTCCGCTCTTAAGATCACCCAGCTTGATCGGGCCGATCTGAGTGCGCACAAGACGCTTGACGGGGAAGCCGATCGAACCGAAGATACGACGGACGATGCGGTTCTTTCCGGAATGCAGCACCACCTTGACGATGGTGCCGTCACGGTTGGCGTCGATGATCGCGCAACGGTCGAGTTTGATCCAACCATCGTCAAGCTGCACGCCCGTGGTCACCAGACGACGGCATACCTGACCGCTGATGCGGCCTTCCAGCGTGGCGATGTACGTCTTCTCAACCTCATACTTGGGGTGCATGACATGCTGGCTGAGCTCGCCGTCGTTCGTCATGAGAATCAGGCCTTCCGAATCGTAATCCAGACGACCCATATGGAAAATACGCTCGTACTTGTCTCCGACGATGTCCCGAAGGGTGTAACGGCCCTTCGAATCATCCATGGCACTCAGCACGCGCTTCGGCTTGTTCAGCGCGAGGGTCACATGATTCGGATTCACACGCACGCGCGAACCGTCGACACGGACCTCCTGCTTCTTCGGATCGACTCGCGTTCCCAGCTCAGTGACGAGCTCGCCGTCGATTTCGACACGGCCATCGGTGATAATCTCCTCACACTTACGCCGCGAACCGAAACCTGCCTGAGCGAGAAGCTTCTGCAGTCGGATACCTTCATTTTCGTTTTGATGCGCCTTGGCGGCGCGAGAATATGCGTTTGGCATCGTTCTCCCAACGTGGCCGGATAATACTCATAGGGACTGCTGGTACTATTGCAGTCGTTTGGCGGTTCCAGAGAACCGCAACCATCCAAATATACGACAGAGGAAAGACTATGACTGCTGTTGAAGCAACGTCCATAACCAAGTCAGCAACCGAGGAAGAACAGAACAAGCCATTGCCCATCCGCATGGGCGCCGAGCTCGTCGGAAGCTTCATCATCTGCTTCGCAATCTACGCGATATGCTCGTTGGGTTCCGCCGTTTACGGTATCAATATGGCGTTCATCGCATTGCTGACCGGCATTGTGTACGCGACCGCCACCATCATCTTCGGCAAGATCTCCGGAGCGCAATTCAATCCCGCCATCTCCATCGCGGCGATGCTCACCGGCAAAACGCCGGTGCTTGACGGTGTTCTCTACATTATCGCCCAGGTGATCGGCGGCATCGGAGCGGGTGCCTCCATACGTTTCCTGCTGCCCACTTCCGAACAGGTGACATACAAGATCTGGATGACCCCGACCATCAATGGTTTCGACAGCAACTCCATCTCCTACTCCACTCTCGGCAGCTACGGCATCTCCTTCGGCATCACGTTGGCGATAGTCGTGGAACTCGTTGCGGGAATCATCATCATCTCCTCGGCCATCCGTTCCACCGGCAGCCACGGCGAGTCGAACATGAGCCATGCCATCGCCATGGGATTGTCCTACGGTATCGGAACCGCAATCACCTATCCGGTAACCGGAGCCGCGCTGAACCCGGTCCGTGCGACCGGCGTCGCAATCTTCGCACAAGGCCAGGGTCTTAATGAAGAGCCCCTGCAGCAACTGTGGGTCTTCTGGATCTGCCCGGTCCTTGCCGCAGCGATCGTTTCCCTCGTGGTAATCATCTGCACCATGATCGGCGCGAAGAAGAATTCCAAAGACTCCGAGGCATCCAACATCACGAACGAAGCGAACGTGCTGGAGTCTGTCAGTGAGGAGGAATCCTCCGAACAGATGGCCGATGAGTCACAGGCCGACGGGAAGCAGGGCGAGCAGAACGAACAGTCCGAGGCCCAGGCAAATGCCGATGAAAGCGTCGAACGCGACTGAGCGCACCTTCCACGGGCTGCGTTCACGCAGCACAAGCCTGACCAATCCGGTCACCATGGACGTCACCGCGATGACAACGGTGGCGGCCTTCGTATATCCAAGCACCGCCAGAACCGCGGCAAGCACCACGATTGCCGCGACTATCCACTCGAACCATGGCTTGCCCTCGTGATCCTCGGAAACGTAGGGATGCTTCATTCGAGTGTCCTTTCTTTCATCTGATTCCGTCCATGCCGACCACCCGACGATCCACGTCGAGCGTTCGTTGACGACGCCTGCCGGCACAGACGTAATCATAATAAAACGTGGCGCCCGAAACCAGCAACGGTTCGGACGCCACGTCATCCGCATATTGCGGCGCGGCGCATCACGACGTCACGCCAATGACGGTCAAATGAATCAGTGGAAGAAGTGGCGGGTTCCGGTGACGTACATGGTCACATTGGCCTTGCGTGCCGCTTCGAACACTTCCTCATCTCGGATGGAGCCGCCCGGCTGAACGATGGCCTTGACGCCTGCGTCGATCAGAATCTGCGCTCCATCGGCGAACGGGAAGAACGCGTCGGACGCCGCGACTGCACCCTTGGTACGGTTCGCACAGTCCGCCAGCGTGTTGGCTCGCTCCACCGACAGGTTGGCGGAATCCACACGATTGACCTGACCCTTGCCGATGCCGACGGTCGCCTGATCGTTGGCGATCAGAATCGCGTTGGATTTGACGCAACGAATCGCACGCCATGCGAACACCAGATCGTTGATGGTCTGTTCGTCGGCCGGTTCACCGGACACGAGTTTCCATGCGTTCGGGTCGTCTCCGGTGGCGTCGATGAGATCCGTGGACTGCACCAGCAGACCACCGTCGATCTGACGGAACTGCGTCTTGGCTTTCGGAGGTTCGGTGACCTTGAGGATTCGCAGATTCTTCTTCTTGGTCTGCAGCAGTTCAAGAGCGTCGGCATCGTAGTCAGGGGCGACGATGACTTCAGTGAAGATCGGGCGAACGCTTTCGGCCATCTCCAAAGTCACCTTGCTGTTGGCCGCGATCACGCCGCCGTAAGCGCTCATCGGATCGCAGGCATGGGCCTTCTTGTGGGCCTGCGCGACCGTGCTGCCCACGGCGAGACCGCACGGATTGTTGTGCTTGACCACCGCGACGGCGATCTGCGGGGCAAAGTCCCATACGGCACGCCATGCGGCGTCGGCATCAACATAGTTGTTGTAGCTCATCGGCTTGCCACCAAGCTGCTCGGCATGGGCGAAACCGTTCTGATTGAGCGGGTCAAGATACAGCGCGGCCTGCTGGTGAGGATTCTCGCCGTAGCGAAGCACATGGGCACGGTCCCAGGTACGGGTGAACGTTGCCGGGAACTTGGCTTCGTCCGTCTCCGGTTCGTCTTCGGAAACGGTCTGTTCGACGGTGGCCGGCTTCGGCCAATGCTTGGAGGTCCACTCATTGATCGTGGCGTCATAGGCGGCGGTGTGGGCGAAAGCCTTGCCTGCCAGCCAGCGACGCTCCTCAAGAGAGAATCCCTCTCCGTTGCTGATGCGTGCCGCGACCAGAGCGTAATCGTCCGGGTCGGTAACGATGGCCACAGTGGCGCTGTTCTTCGCAGCTCCGCGAACCATGGACGGGCCACCAATATCGATCTTTTCGATGGTGGCGGCCTCATCGGCGCCGGAGCGCACGGTGTCGGCGAACGGGTACAGGTTCACGACCACCAGATCGAATGGCTTGATGCCGAACTTTTCGAGCTGGGCGGCATGGTCTTCGTTGGTCATGTCGGCGAGGATGCCGGCATGGATGTGGGGATCGAGGGTCTTGACTCGGCCATCAAGGCACTCCGGAAAGCCGGTGACCTCGGAGACCCCAGTCACCTGCACGCCCAGATCGGTAAGACGCTTCGCGGTGGAACCGGTGGAAACCACTTCGGTGCCCGCCTTGATGAAAGCTTCGGCAAGGACCTCGATGCCTTCCTTATGGAAGACCGATACCAGAGCTCGTCGTATCGGTCGGTTCGTTGTTGTCACCCTGTTCCTCCTTATTGTTGAGTGTTGAAGCCACCGTACGCGATGTTTTGGCGGATTCACGAATGTTGTTGTCGGAGTTGCCGGCGGATTCGGCCGGTTTCCCCTCACGAACACGCCTTATGACCCAGCGTATTCCAAAAAACGCGGATATGGATACCAGTGTAAGCAACCATGCAGAGAACAGCCCCAGCGCCGTGGGATGCCCCACCTTGCGTGTGGATACGATTACGTCCACACCGATATGTGCAAGGTGCTTCGTTCCAAGGGAACCGTTGGAAAGATTGAAAATCAAGCTTGAGAGCACAGCCACCAACGCGCTTGAGATGCAAAAAGCACCGGCGGGGTATACGAACCCGAGCGCCACATGCTTGACGTCGATGTGCTTTTCGAAATCCTTGATTCTGATATGGAACCCTTTATTGAACAG
>CAVEVJ010000003.1:0-2075 GCA_963619075.1 Acidaminococcaceae bacterium | reverse complement strand
GGTTTAATCAAGTGGTCAGCGTGGTCGGATTGGAAAAAAGACTGACCCACCGTCCGAGCCAGCTTTCCGGCGGACAGCAGCAGCGTGTGGCCTGCGCACGCGCCATCATGGCGCGACCGTCCGTGATTTTCGCGGATGAGCCGACAGGCAACCTCGATTCACGTTCAAGCCGTGAAGTGCTCGGATTCCTACGTGACTCCGTACGCGATTACGGTCAGTCCATCGTCATGGTCACCCATGATCCACGGGCGGCGTCCTTCGCCGATCGTGTGCTGGTGCTTGCGGACGGCAACATCACGCAAGACATGCACCATCCGACATACAACGAGATTCTTGAGGTATTCGCCGGAGATGACGACGCCTACGATGAGACGGAGATCGCGGGCAATGCCGGCATGGACAGGCCTTCGATCGTGACGGAGGATTTCAGAAAATGATTCGTATCGGATTACGTGACGCGCGAAGCCATTTCGGCCGTTTCATCATGTCGATCGTGGCCATCGCGCTCGGCGTGAGTTTCGTGGTCGGCTCGTTCTGCTTCCGCGAGATGCTCAATAATCAGGTCTCGCAGATGATGTCGACCAACGCGGACCATGATGTGTATGTGCGTGGCTCGGAGGAGAACACATCAGATTCCTCTTCACTGCTCTCCACCGCCGACTACAACAGCATCGACATCGATCTGGTGGATGTGATCAGCGAAGTCGATGGCGTGGCCTCCGCCCACGTGGGCTATTCTCTGAGCGGAATCGTACTTGTCGATGACAATGGAGACGCCGTGTCCACCATGGGTTCGCCGACCCTCGCCATCGGAATGACCGAATCGGCGCCATGGCGTTCTGCGAAATTCACATCCGGCACATATCCCAAAGGCGAGGATGAGATCGCCCTGCACTCCTTCGCGGCCGAACAGTCTGGTCTGAAGGTCGGCGATAAAGCGAAAATCGTCTATTCCGACGGCCCCCACGACGTTACCGTCAGCGGCATCTTCACCACGAATGCCAGTCAGGCGGGCGCCATCATCGTCGGAATAGACAATGCGGTCGCCAAGGAAAAGTCCGACGCGCAATCGGAGGATGCCGGCAAAACCTCGATGATCTGCGTCTACGGCGATGCGACCACTCCGTTGGATGAACAACAACAGCAACAGCTTGCGGACAGGATCAACAAGGCGTTGCCGAAAAGCGCGAAGGCGCACGCCATAACCGGAGACTCCTACCGTGACGAATCCACGCAGTCCACACAGGACGCGCTGGGATTCATTCAACCGCTGATCCTCATTTTCGCGGTAATCGCGCTGTTCGTCGGATCGTTCATCATAGCCAACACGTTCTCGATGATCGTACGTGAATCGATGCGAGGGTACGCGCTGCTGCGCTCCATCGGCGCCTCCCCCATGCAGGTGTTCTCCACGGTGATCGTGCAGGCTCTGGTACTTGGATTCGTGGGATCGGTGTCCGGCATAGCGTTGGGCTGGGGCGTGGTCAAACTGATCGCTTCCGGATTGAACTCCATGGGTATGCCACTGACCGGTGCCACAGACCCGACCGTTTCCGATATGGCCATCGGTCTGATCGTCGGCATGGTGGTCACTCTGATCGGTGCCGCGCTACCGGCCAAGAACGCCGCATTGGCACCTCCTATCCAAGCAATGAACGAGACCGTCAATCCGGAGAAGCCCGTGCGCGCACGAGGCGTTCTTGGAACGATCATGGTGGCGGTGGGATTCGCATGTTGGGCATTCGCCTGCGCGTTGGCCAATGCGGACGGCAACGGCCCTACCCCGTGGAGCGTCCTGAACGACATGGGCGCGGGATGGCCTCTGGGCATCGGCGCCGCATTGACCGTCATCGGCGTGATCGTGGCGGGGCCGGCGTACGTTTTCCCTGCCGGAACCGTGTTGGGATGGCTTCCCTCGAAGCTCTTCCCCGTTACCGGACGACTTGCGACGCGTAACATCTCCCGTTCCAAAAGACGCACGTCGAACACCGCAGCCGCATTGTTCGTCGGTGTGGCAATCGTCAGCTGTCTGGGTGTGATGGCTTCATCGGCGCAGGCTTCGGTCAGTTCTCTGA
>CAVEVJ010000002.1:0-2083 GCA_963619075.1 Acidaminococcaceae bacterium | reverse complement strand
CTCCGTGTTGTTTTCCGTGTTTTTGCGTTGCTTTCGTAGCCGTTAAGAACTCCGGGGCAACACCGAAAAGGAATCATGTATGATTCAGCTTTGCAGCATTTCCAGCTGTTTTTTGGCTTTCTGCAGTTTGGCGAAGATTTCATTGCGTTGCGTCGGATTCTTGACGCGTTGATGGTCTTTCTGCAGTTTGGCGATCAGTGTGGTGAGTTGCGCTATCTGCATGTGTCGGGTGATGCGGGCGTCGAGCGCCGTGGGGGAGGAGTCGCCCAGTATCACTTGCGAGCACAGTGATTCCCACAATGCGTCGATTGAGTCCACCGTGGGGTCGGACAGGTCGAGCAGGGCTTCCCCCGCTGCGGTCCATGCGGTTTCGAATACGTGGAATGTCTGCGTGTGGCCGGCTCGTCCCGGCAGCGCACGTCGAATCGCGAAAGCGCATTCCTGCCTGGTCGTTCCTTCAAAATCGGCGTCGCGTACGCATGCGAAAACGATTCCCGACTTTCGTTGGGCTGCGATCAATTCGATGACGTCCGCGGGAATCGTGGCGTTCTTTGCGCGAAGTCGCAATCCGATCACCAGTATTTCCGGAATGCGTGTTCCTGCGGCGAGCTGCGTGTTCTGCGGGCGCAGCAGGGAAAGCATGGTGATGGCTTCGATGTCGGAAGCCAGCCGTTGCTTCGTTTTTGCGGAAACGGGCGCTTTCGCCACGAATAGCCCTTTGGGGAGCGTCGCTTTTTCGGCGGGGATTGCGCTGGAGTCCGGCAGTCCCAAGGTGAGTGCGGAAACGGATCCGCAGGAGGCGATCGTCATTGTTGCCTTCCTTCCTTGAAGTTCGGATGTTGCTACGACTTTAGCAACGTTGTGGCGGCCGGCGTGTAAATGAGTGGTTGTTCCTACGCTTAAGCTTTCGTTTAAGCAACTATGCTTGTTGGTTATGGTCAATCTGCATTCGCGCGCCACCAGACTCGGCGTGCTTGATATTGGTTCGAACACCGTTCATATGCTTATCGTCGACGCCGCTCCCGGTGCCCGTCCGGAACCGGAGGCGAGCACGAAGAGCACGGTTCGGCTGATGCAATACCTCAAGGAAGACGGCACGATCAAGAAGGCCGGCGTGGAAGCCGTGCTCGGCGCGGTTGAGAAAGCCATGAAACTCGCCGAGGAATACGAGATCATGCAATTGCTTGTGTTGGTCACGTCGGCTTTGCGTGAGGCGCCCAACGGCGGAAAGATTCTGCGCAGCATCGAGAAGACGGTGGGGCAGCCGGTCACGGTGCTGTCGGGTGTTGACGAGGCGCGTTTGACGTTCCTTGCGGCCCGTCGTTGGTATGGATGGGATGCCGGACGACTTCTGGTCATGGATATCGGCGGAGGCTCTCTTGAAGTGGCCATGGGTTCCGATGAGGATCCGACGGTGGCGCTTTCCGTGCCGGCCGGCGCCGGCCGCGTTACCCGCGAATTCCTGCCGGAGAGCGGTGTGGCCAATGAGGAGCAGCTGCAGAAGGCCCGCAAGCAGATCCGTAAGGTTTTGGAGCCGATGGTCGAATCGTTCCCCAAATCGAAGCACCCCATGCATGCGGTCGGTACGTCGAAGACCATCAGATCGCTGGCTCGTTTGGCTGGTGGCGTATTGCATCAGCCGGGCCGTGTGGATACGACCGTCATGACGTTGGAGCAGCTGGAGGATTGGCTTCCGCGACTCGCGTCCATCGCGCCGGACCAGCGTGTGGCGTTGCCGGGCGTGACTCCGGAGCGCACGTACCAGATCGTCGGCGGTGGACTGGTGATAGCCGAAATCATGAACGCACTGGATGTGCGGGAGGTCGAAATCTGCCCGTGGGCGTTGCGTGAAGGTGCGATTCTGCGCTGGCTTGACCAGTTTGGCCGTACGAGGTTGGGCTTCTAGCGGTCTGTTTCTGACGGTCTGTTTCTGACGGTCTGCGGTGTTTTCGTCGTTTTATGTGGTGGTGCGGCATGGTGCTGCATCGCCGCATGTCTCGGCGTTGATGCATGTGGTTGCGACATTGCGTGATTGCGACGTATGCACTTCGGGTGACCCTGATGGAACGCCATGGTGTGCGGT
>CAVEVJ010000001.1:0-13573 GCA_963619075.1 Acidaminococcaceae bacterium | reverse complement strand
AAGCCATGCCATGCGCCGATGACCAGACCGATGACGACCATGAGCAGGATGGCCAGGAACCAGTTCATGCCCCAATCCTTCATGGCCAACGCGCCGATGCCACCGATGAAGGCCACCACGGAGCCGACGGACAAATCGATGTGCGTCGCGATGATGACCATCAGCATACCGATGGCGGTGATGAGCACGTAGGCGTTCTGCTGGAACAGCGCGACCACGTTGTTCGGGTTGAGCAGACGTCCTCCCGTGAGAATCTGGAAGACCACGATCACCACGACCAGCGCCATGTAGATGCCGTAGGAACGGGCGTTGCCGAGAATCAGTTCCTTGAAGGACTGTGTTTCCACCTTGTCGCCGCTCTTCTTGACTGCGGCGTTGTTTACTGCTGACATTGTAAGAATTCCTTTCACGGATTATGCGCGGATTTCAGGCGTAGACCTTGCTGGAATCAATCGGGACTTCGGCGGTCATGTACTTCATGAGCTCCTCCTGATTGGTTTCCTTGGCGTTAAGATTTGCGGTGATCGTGCCGTTGCACATGGTGTAGATGCGGTCGCAGATGCCGAGCAATTCCGGCAATTCGGAGCTGATCACGATGACCGCGGACCCCGCATCGGCAAGCTGGTCGATGATCTCGTAGATGTCGTATTTCGCGCCGACGTCGATGCCTCGGGTCGGCTCGTCAAGCACGAGCACCTTTGGATTCGTGGCCACCCACTTGGCAAGCACGACCTTCTGCTGATTGCCGCCGGAAAGGTTGCCGGCCGGCATTTCGATGGTCGGGGCCTTGGTATGGAATTCCGTGCGGTATTTCTCGGCGAGCTTCTTTTCCTTCGTCTCGTCGATGACGCCCAGTTTGCTGAGCATCTTCATGCTTGCCATGGAGGTGTTGCCACGAATGGTGTCCATGAGATTCAGGCCGTAGACCTTGCGGTCCTCGGTCGCGTAGGCCACGCCATGGTCGATCGCACTGCGTACGTTCGGGAAGCTCACTTCCTTGCCCTGCATGTACAGCTTGCCATGGGCATTGACGCCGTATTGATGGCCGAAGATGCTCATGATGGTCTCGGTACGGCCTGCGCCGACGAGTCCAGCGATGCCGACGATCTCACCCGAACGCACGTTCATGCACACGTTCTTGGAGACCAGGCGGCTTTCGTCGAGCGGATGGCGGCACCGCCAATCGGTGACGCGGAACATCTCTTCACCGATATGCGGCTCATGCACCGGATACCGGTTGGTGAGCGGACGTCCGACCATGTCTCGAATCAACGCGTCCTGATCGAGAGGATGTTCGGCGTCGATGTCGATATGGCTGATGGTCTGGCCGTCTCGAATGACCTGCACGGCATCGGCGGATGCCGCGATTTCGTTGAGTTTGTGAGAAATGATGATGGCCGTGACGCCATGTTCCCTGCGTAGCTGGTCGATCAGGTCGAGCAGCTTGAAGGAATCCTCATCGTTGAGCGCCGCGGTGGGCTCGTCGAGGATGAGCAGCTTCACGTCCTTGGTCAACGCCTTGGCGATTTCGACGAGCTGCTGCTTGCCGACGCCGATGTTCGCGATCAGGGTGTCGGGGTTTTCGCTCAGACCGACCATGTTCATCACACGAAGGGCTTCCTTACGCTGCGCGTCGGCGTCGATGGCGATGCCCTTCTTGATCTGGTTGCCCAGGAAGATGTTCTCCTGGATGGACATGTACGGAACCAACGCGAGTTCCTGGTGGATGATCACGATGCCTTTTTCCTCGGAATCGCGAATGGTCTTGAATTTGCAGGTCTCACCATCGTAGATGATGTCGCCTTCGTAGGAGCCGTACGGGTAAACGCCCGACAGCACGTTCATCAGTGTGGATTTTCCCGCGCCGTTCTCGCCGCAGATCGAGAATATCTGGCCTTTTTTGACGGTGATATTCACATCTTTCAATGCGGTGACCGGACCGAAACGCTTGACGATATGATTCATCTGAAGAATCACGTCACTACCGTTAGCCACAGCAACCTCCTCCGTTGCGTCATTGCTTCGTTAGTCTGTGCCGTTTGTAGACGTATGCGGGCGCCAACGCCGTGGTGTGGCGCGGCGCCCGTATCGATTGGTGATGAGGACGTATCAGCGGACCGTCAGAGTCCCGCATCCTCCTCGGAGATGTAACCGCCGTCCACGAGGATTTCCTTCAGGTTGGTCTTGTCAACGGAAACCGGGGTCAGCAGCTGGGACGGAACGTCCTTGGTACCGTTGTTGAAGGTGTCCGGAGCGTCAGGGGTCTTGCCGTCCACTAGGTCTTTGATCATCTGGGCGGTCGCCTTGGCGAGTTCGCGGGTGTCCTTGTAGACCGTCATGGACTGCTTGCCCTTGACGATGGCCTGAACGTTGGCCTTTTCGGCATCCTGACCGGTGATGACCGGGTAGTAGTCCCAGCCGGCGCCTTCGACGGCGTTCACGGTGCCGAGGGCCTCGGCGTCGTTCTGGGCGAGCACGGCATCAAGCTTGGTACCGTCGTTGTAGAAGGAGTTGATGCGGTTTTCCATCTCGTTCTGGGCCTTCTGGCGATCCCAGTTGTCGATGCCGATGGACTGCCATTCGGTCTCGTCGTTCGGAACCTTGCCTGACTTGGCCTGCAGCACGCCGGACTTGTAGTACTTGCCGAGCACGGACCATGCGCCTTTGAAATAGTAACCGGCGTTGTTGTCGGTCGGGGATCCCGCCATGAGTTCGACATTGAACGGACCCTTCGCTCCGTCCGCAAGGCCGAGGGCCTGTTCGATGTATTCGCCCTGCATCTTGCCGACTTCCTCAAGCGAGAAGGTGGCGTAGTAATCGACCGCGTCCGTGTTCATGATGAGGCGGTCGTAAGCGATGATCTTGGCACCGTTCTGTTGGGCCTGCTCGCAGGCCGCGCCGGTGGAGGTGCCGTCGATGGAGGCAACAACAACATAGTCCATGCCGTTGTTGGCCATGTTCTGAATCTGGGAGGTCTGCAGATCGGTCTTGCCGTCGGCATACTGCAAAGTCACGTTGTAGCCGTAGCTTTCGAGCTGCTCTTTGAGGTTGTTGCCGTCGATCTTCCAACGTTCGAGCATCTGCTCCGGCATGGAGATGCCGATGTTTACTTCAGATGAATCCCCGGATGCGTCGGAGCTGCCCCCCCCGCGAACTTCCGCAGGCAGCCAGAGGGATCAGCATCGCGCCAGCCGCGACTGCGGCAATGGCCTTGGTCCACTTGTTCATGAGATTCCTTTCGCCGATGAAATTGAATCTTGTTTCTCTTCCTTGAGCGACCGCATGTCCATTCATGCGATCTGACTCCGAGCATAGCATCTTAGTTCAGTGAATGAACATACTGATTCGCTGTTTTTTATCAAAACGGCCAGTTTCCAGCGAAATTTAATTCGTTCATTTAACTTACCATCTGGAAGTTAGAACAACCCAATTCTTTCATATCAAACGAAATCATTTCACAACAATCGACGATTTGAAATAAAGACTTCCTAAAAAATTTCAGAATGGTCGAACACGCCGCAAAACGCGGTATTAGCGCTACAATTCACGGCACCCCTCTAACCAGCCCATCCAAGCTCCGTCAGGAGACGGGTCGGTCGCACGCCAACGATATTTCCGGACACCGCAAAGGGGACACCCCATCGGAACGTCGATCAGACCGACCGTTCGATTCGGCTATTCGATTCCTTCCACGTCGGCGAACGCCGGATCGTGTTCCGGAATCTCACGAATCACATGGGCCGGATTACCTACCGCGATGGAGTTTTCCGGAATGTCCTTCGTGACCACGGACCCCGCCCCGATGATGGAGTTGGAGCCGATGGTCACACCGGGCGTCACCGTCACGTTCGCGCCGAACCATACGTTGCTTCCGATGGTCACGGGAGACGCGTATTCCCATCCGGCCAGGCGGGTGGCCGCATCCTTGGCGTGGTTCGGCGTGGCGATCGTGCAACGCGGACCGATGAGGCAGTCCTCGCCGATGGTCACGTATCCGCCGCCGCAAATCATGAAATCCTTGTTGATGAACGTTCCACGGCCGATCGTCAGACCGATGCCGTAATCGACGGTGAACGGCGGCGTGAATTCCACACCCTCCCCCGCATCCGGGATGAGCTCGTGGAACAGCCGGTACGCCTCGTCGGGATCGTCGAAGAATATTCGGTTGATTTTCGCACAGGCACGTGCCGCCTCACCCGTATATTTGGGCAGCGACTTCGATTTGCGATATTGCGTCGGCCTGCCCGTGAACAACCTGTTCAGCTCATCGTCGGAAGCGATCAGAGCCTCGGTTTCCTGCGTCATGCACCCTCCCACACCATAGTTCGTGAACGTTCACATTTTATATCATGCAATCACGGGACGCAGCTGTCATCCTAGAAAACGCGCCTATCACCGCATTGCGGAATTTCTGCCGAAATACATATAGCCGTCCTCGCCTGAAAGCATGCACGGTTTCCAGGATTCGCAATTCCCGTCATTGGGGTTCCCTGTGGCGGCGAATCTCGTCCAGCAACGGCTCATATGCCGCGCCAGGTCGAAATGCCATCCTTCGAATGGTCTCCAACACGACTGCAACGTGGCGAAAGTGAACCATAAATCGGATGAATGGAATGCGCCGGCGTCATCGCCCGGCATCGCCACGTCAAAACGGTATCTGTATACGGGTTTTCCGCCGCCGGCCAGCCAAGCGTCGATCATCTCCAAGTTGCCGCATTCCCCTGCCGGATAGACCTCACCGTTCGAATCAGTCTGCAGAAACTCTCCGGTGGTATTGCCCACCAACAGATCCTGAGGCACACGACGACCGGAGGTCAAGGCCTGCCCATACTGGCCGGTAATGAAACGACCATCGACACACGGCAACCAATTGGTCAACGGAGGCCAGTCAACGTGCTGGCCGGACCATTCGCATGACGGCAATTCGATTGCCGCCCGCAACAATTCGTTCGCCGGAATACCTCGGGCCTCACGCAAAGAGCCGACACCCAACTCGGAGAAGAAACGTATCGCGTTGCGCCGGGAATCCTCCAACGACCAGATATCGCGATTAAATAGACCGATGCCGCCGCCCGACTGCATGATGGCACGCTGGAACAGACCCTTGTTCATGGGCGAACAGCTTTGCGCAAGCGTGCTTGCCGCGCCGGCGGACTGCCCAAACACCGTGATATTACCAGGATCTCCACCGAAAGCAGCGATATTATCGCGTACCCACTGAATCCCCATGCGCTGATCGAGAAAGCCGAGATTCGCACAAGTCTCACCTTCGCCGGTCTCGTTTTCCATATCCGGATGGGC
Source organism: Acidaminococcaceae bacterium (assembly GCA_963619075.1). Classification (GTDB taxonomy): domain Bacteria; phylum Actinomycetota; class Actinomycetes; order Actinomycetales; family Bifidobacteriaceae; genus Bifidobacterium. The sequence goes on along the minus strand of CAVEVJ010000001.1, from coordinate 8,272 downwards.
AAGGAAGCCGAAGGCATTCAAGCGGTATGCAATCGAAACCACCACCACGCCAAGTCTTGCGAGATGCTCGCCATTGAATTCCTTCTCCGCCGTGGCGCCGGTTTGGAACCCACCGCCATGAATCCAGACCATCACAGGCAGCCCGCGGCCATCACCACCCTCAATACGGGCGCCGACGCCATTGCCACGCAAAGAAGGCGTCCAAACGTTCAAATACAGACAATCCTCCGACATCGGGGTGTCCGGGTCGACCTGCCATTCCCTGCCATAGAAATCCTGAGGACTTGACATGGGTTGCATCGCGACCGGCGCGAAATCGAACGATTCGCGCACCCCACCCCACAGGGGCGCAGGACGCGGCGCACGCCAGCGCAGTTCACCGACCGGCGCGGCCGCGAACGGCACCGCACGGAACACTGTGACCGCCGGATCCTCGGCGGCCAATCCCACAAGCCTTCCTTGCCGTATTTCAACCTGTCTGAGCATGACCGCACAACTTTCCCAACATCAAACGCTCACCACTCGTAACGGTATGCTCCGCTCAACGCCAGCATGGCGAAGGCGTAGAGGAAATTGTCGTAGTATCGGCGAGCGCCAACACGCATCGGGGTGTTCCACAGCATACTCACCCAACGTCGTGCGCAATCGTCGGCATCGTCTGCATCGTCGGCATCGTCGGTTTCGGCGAAGCGACCTGCCAATGATCCCTGTGCCATGGTGGCGATGAATCCCACGGGGTGCAGCACACGTTCGTCCACCGGCGTGCCATCCACCGCATATACGCAGGTTCGGTCGTGGGCGAGGAAGAAACGTTGCAGCGCGTTGACCCTGGAACACAGTTCTTTCGGAGTTCCTCCCCACAGCGAGTCCAGGCCGATGTTCGCGGCGGTTCGGTACGCATCCGAGAAGAAATGCCAGTGATCGCGTTCGTCCACATGCGGACTTCCGTCGTAATCGGCGTATTCGGCGTTCATTCCGGTTTCGGCATTACAGGCGAGGGCCAGATAATCGCGGCTTGCTTGCGCGGCCTGCCTCCAGAAATCCCGATCCTCCTCATCCGCTTCTTCTGCAAAGACGTCATAGAAGTGCGGCAGATGGTAGGAGGGGTCGCTCCATTCGGTTTCGGGAATGAATTTGATGAGCTTGTTGTCTGGATTCCACATGGGCTCGCCTTCATACCGTTCCCCCTTGTGGACGCAGTACCGCAGAATCTCACGCCCCCACGTGGCATAATCGTAGATGCCTTCGCCGTTGCCCCAACGCCGTGCCGCAAGGAACAGGTCTATGGCGAAGTATTCCTCGCCGTCCGGTGCTGGGCCATCGGCATTCGGCACGCCGGAGGGATCGACCGACCATGCGAAATAATGTGCATGATGGCCTTGGGCCATGTACATGTAACGCATCACCCAACCCCACAATTTGTCGAACACGTCCTTACGGTCGAATTGCACCGCGAGCATCATGGCATAGCTCATGCCTTCGGTCCGCACGTCGTCGTTGCCGGTGTCCTTGACGTAGCCAAGCCCATCATCGGTCTGCCAGTAAAATCTGTCGGGCCCTTCGAAAATCTCGCGCCAGACCTGCTTCACTCGTTCGCGTACTTCGTTGGAGTCGTATCCATACTGTTCGAACAGTGATTCCATAATGTTCTCCTTGTATATGATCATTCAGTCTTCGATACGCAGACGGAACGGGGGCAACAAGGTTCCGTTCGTATCGCACAGCAGTCCGGATTGAGGATCGTTGCACCACGCGTAGCGTACTTCGTCCGGTTTTCTGTTCGGCAGACGCGCGATCACGCAATCGCCGTCGATCCATGATTCAGCATGGGCCATGGTACCGGAATCCGACCAGAAGAAGCTGATTTCTCCCGGAGTCTTTCCGTCAAGCGTGTTCAGCCGCAATTCCTGCGATTGCGTCGTTCCGTTTGCTTCCGCGCCCGCGTCGGCCCAATCGCAACGCATGCGTAGCAGGCCGTTGCCGGCGTTCGCCGAAACGATGTGCGGCTGCGGTTTCGCGTTTCGCCCGTATACCAGCGTCTGAGCCGCGTCGAAAAGACGATCGGCGATGAGTTTCTTGTTATGCGGATGCAGATCGTTGCTTTCACCCGCGTCCAGAGATACCACCGCGGCCACGTTTCCCACCGTTTCGGCGACCTTCCACTCCTGTTCGCGGATTATCGGCCAGCCGCCATCCTCGATGGCGTCGATGGCGAAGTTCGGTAGTTGCACGATGAGGAACGGCATGTCGCGCTGGTTCCATTCGTTTCGCCATAGATCAATCATGGCCTGCAATTCGCTGCCGTATTGCATGGCGTAGTCGCCCGTGTTTGATTCGCCCTGATACCACAATGCCGCTCGTACCGCATACGGAAAGCAGGGGGCCAGCATGGCGTTGTACAGTCCGGTCGGCTTCCATCGCACGAAATCCTCAAACGGGCAATCCCGCTCGGCACGCTGTATCACGGCGCATCGCCAGGTTCCGCTCAGGTCGAAGGTTTCGTCACCCATCGTCAACACCATCGGCTTGCCCGGCGTAACACGGCCGCCCGGTCGTTCGACGACCAGTCGTATACGGATTCCATTGGCCCCCGCACGCAATATGCCGGCGTTCAACTCATAGTCGCGCGGCTCATACACGTTGCTTCGGCCGCCCACAAGTACACCGTTGACCCATGTATGGTCGGCATCATTCATGGTTCCCAAACGCAGCAATGCCGGCCGATCTTCCACGCAATCCGGCAGGAACACGGTTTTCCGCAATTCGATCTCGCCACGGAAATCGGCGAGTCCAAGATCGCCATACCAGCCGGGAAGTTCGATATTTCGCCAGTTCGCATCCGGAGACGTCTCGTTCTTGCTTTCCGGACAATCCCAGGTAATCAGAGGAATCGGCTCATGATGGGCGTCAGCCGCTCCGCCATATCCCAACGCCTGGTACCACGAATCCCTCGCAGCCACGGAATCGGCGCTTTTACGCCGTGCCACGCTTTCCCCCAAGTACGGTTCGAGTTCCGCAAGGGCTTCGGGGAAATCCTGCAACGAATCGGCGTCCATCCACGATTCGATCGGAGAGCCGCCCAAGGAAACGTTCAACAAACCGACGGGAACATTCAGAAGTTCACGAATCCTTCGGCCGAAGAAGTAGGCCAACGCGGAAAAATCGCCGAGCGTTTCGGCGCTGCAGCCGTACCATGACGCGTGTTCATGGTCTTGACATGGCCCGGCAAAATCATAATCGGGAATCACCTTGTACTGCCTGAGCAACGGATCGGGCTCTCGATTCCACTCCTGCAGGTAATCGGCCTTCACCCACGCCATGGGAAGTTCCATATTCGACTGGCCGGAGCACAGGAACACCTCACCTACATAGCAACTGCGTTCCAGGCACTCCCCTGACGAGGATTCGACATGCAGTACGAACGGACCGCCGGCATGCAATGGAGGTAGGGAAACGCACCATGACCCATCAACGGAGTCGGATTCTACGGTTGCCCCGCACCCTTCGAAATCCACTGTGATGCCAGAGCCGGCATCGGCCCAGCCCCAAATGCGCACGGCATGTTCCGCCTGCAGCACGCAGCCATCGTCAAGCAGTTTCGGCAATCGCAAAGTCATATCCGTCTCCCCATCGAGAACAGGACCCGTCATATAGAGTCGACACGGTCATAAAACAAAATCGAAGGAATCTGAAAACAGAGGGGCGGCGACCGCCACATAGGCAGCCACCGCCCGCTGAACGCGACTACTCGTTGTCCGGCAGTTCCTTGTAGTCGAAGTAGTCGAATTCCGCCGTCGCGCCGTAATCCGACAGATCCACGCAGGCAAGTCCCACGAACGCGCCGGTGAAGAATCCTCCGTAACGCTGCACGATGTAATCGTCGGAAAGGATCTTCGCATCCAGCTTCACCGGAATCTCGGTGAAATGTTCGCCATCAAAGGAATACTCGTAGGAATAGTATTCCTTGCGCACTTTGGTGCGAAGCCATACGGATTCAGCGTCCTGAGGCACTTCGATGGCATCGCCTTTGAGATAGGACGTGTACTGGTTGAAGTCGTTCTGCGCGACTTCGATGACGCGGCATTCGCGCTTCTCATCCCACGTCACGAACGCCCAGGACCAGCACAGGTCGTCGTAGTAGTTCGTCAATCCGGCCATCTGCATGTAGTTGTCCGGATTGAAGCTCACCTTCGTCTCGGCATCGAAGTTGAACGCCTGCCAGCGGCGTGCCACGAGCGACTGTTCGAACGCATTGCACAACGATCCCTGGCCGCGCAGGGTCAGCTTGCCGCCGCCCACGGTGCCCATGGCTTCGGTGAACGGCACACGGACGGTGTTCCAGTTCACGCCGAGCGTGCCGGATTCGAACTCGTCATGTTCGTCGCGGCTTGCCGGGGCTTCGGTTTCGATGGCGTCCTTCGGAGCGTCCACATAGCGCTGCCCGCCGTGGCCTCCCACCACGTACGGCCATCCGTCCTCATCCCACTCGACCTTCTGGATGGAGGTTTCACGGCCGAGCGTGCACCAGCCGCGCACGCCATGGGACGGTTCGGTGTCATGACGCCACGGACGGCCGCACAGCGACGCGTAATACCATTCACCGGACGGAGTGTCCACAAGGGCGCCGTGGCCCTGCTTCTGCAGGTAGAAATCAGGGGTGTCGTAGTTGCCGATGAACGGGCCGTTCGGCATGACTTCGAACGACAATGCGTCCAACGTACGGGAACGCGCCACGGACTCCTGATGCTCGTATTGCGTGCCGCCTTCGGCCGCGAACAGGTAGTACCAGCCGTCCTTCTTGTACAGGTGGGGGCCTTCCACCACCTTCACGTCGGTGCCTTCCCAGATGGTTCTGGCGGTCTGCGGCTTGAGTTTCATGGTGTCCACGTCAAACTCGGTGAGCGTGATGCCGTTGAACGCATGATGGTATTCGCGGAAGTCCCAGGTCTGCTGAACCAGATACTTGCGTCCGTCATCATCATGGAACAGGCTGGAATCGAAGCCGACGCCGTTGATGCGGATCGGATCGGTCCAAGGGCCTCGGATGTCCTGAGCCGTCACCAGATAGTTGACGCAGTCCTTGAACGCACCGTTGACCACCTTCACATCGGTGTACACGAGCCAGAATTTGCCGTCCGCATAGCTCAGGTCGGGAGCCCAGATGCCACCGGAGGACGGATTGCCCTTCATATCGAGCTGGCTGACCCTGCTCAACGGGCTCGGCAGGGTATTCCAGTGCACCAGGTCCTTGGATTCGTGCAGTCGCACGCCGGGGAACCATTCGAAGGTCGAGTTGGCGATGTAGTAGGTGTCGTCCACACGGATCATCGACGGATCAGCATGGAAACCCGTGAGCACGGGGTTGGAAATCTTCATGATTGCCTCTTTGTGTTGGTAAGGCGTTCGGGAGATCGGAGGATATCTCCCGAACATGCGTTTCGTTTGTTCTCAGCCCTTCACGGCGCCGGTAAGGCCGCCGACGATCTTCTTCTGGAAAATCGTGAAGCAGATCAGGGCCGGAAGCATGGCCAGCGAGGTGAACGCCAGGACCTGTGCGGTGTCGACGGAATGTTCGGAGCTGAACATCTGCACGCCGAGCGGCAGCGTGTACTTGCTTTCGTCGCTGAGCACGAACAGCGGCAGCATGTAGGCGTTCCAGCTGCCCACGAAGGTGAGGATGCCCGTGGTGGCGACGCCCGGCATCGACAGCGGAATGACCATGCGCCAGAAGAAGCCGAGTCGGGAGCATCCATCAAGCAGGCAGGCCTCTTCGAGTTCGTTCGGAATGGACTGTAGGAACGGTACCAGGATGATGATGGTCTGCGGCAGGCCGAAGGCGATCTGCGGCAGAATCAGGCCGAGCAGGGAGTTCGACAGTCCGAGGTTGCGGATCAGCAGGTACAGCGGCGTGATGCCGACCGTCATCGGGAACATCAGGCCCGCGGAGAACAGCGCGTACATGAGTGGCGCGTAGCGGAACTTGTATCGCGCGATGACGAAGCTCACCATGATGCCGAGCACGACCACGCCGATCATGGTGGCGATGCCGACGATGGTCGAGTTGACGAGTTCGTTCCAGAAGATATCGCTGGTGAACACGGAGACGTAGTTGTCGAACACCCACGGATTCGGCAGGCCGGACGGATGGTTGGTGATCTGCGAGTTGGTGCGGAAACCACCGAAGATGATGTACAGCACCGGCGTCACGCAGATGGCCACCAAGACCAAGGAGAAGAAGTACACGACCGGGTGGCCCCACGGCGTCTTGGCTGATACGCGGTAGCCGTTCTTCGCGGTGTACTTGTTTTTGTCGGGACGGCTTGCGGTATTTGCGATGGTCATCACTTCACCTCACTTGCGATTGCGGCGGCTTCGCGACGCTGCGCTTCCTTTGCGCGCTTCGCTGCGCGCTTCTTGGCTTCCTTCTGTTCGGTCACGGCACCATCGAGATCGCGGTTGAGCACGAACTTCTGGTAGGTCAGCGCGATGACCAGGGAGATCACGAAGATGATCAACGCCACTGCGGAGCCGTAGCCGTAGTTGCCGGCCCCTCGGCCTTCACGCACCATGTAGGTGGCCATGGTGGACACGCCCGCCGTGGTGGACACGTAATTGCCCCACACGATGTAGACCAGATCGAACAGCTGCAGGGAGCCGATCATCGACAGGAACACCCAGATGCGCAGGGTCGGGGCGAGCAGCGGCAGGGTGATGCTCTTCTGCATCTGCCAGAATCCGGCGCCGTCGACGCGGGCCGCCTCGTAGAGTTCCTCAGGAATGGACTGCATGCCTGCCAGCATGAGGATCACCGCGAAGCCGATGTATTTCCAGCTAATCAAGAGCAACAGCGTGAACATTGCGATCTTCGGATCGGCCAACCAGTCGGGACCGTCGATGCCGAAGTTGGCGAGGATCTCGTTGATGGCGCCCTTCTTCTGCAGCAGCAGGCTCCAGCCGGTGCCGACGATCACTTCGGAGACGACGTACGGCACGAAGATGAGCGTACGGATCAGTCCGCGTCCCTTGAACTTCTGGTTGAGCAGCAGGGCGAAGAGGATGGCGAGCGGGGCCTGGATCACCAGGGATCCGACGACCACTTCAAACGTGTGCAGGATGGCGGCCTGGAAGGCGGAATCCTTCAGCGCCGTGATGTAGTTCTGGAATCCGATGAACTTACCGGTCTGGGAGGGCGATCCGTATCCCTTCCACTGGTAGAAGCCGTAGTACGCGCCCAGAATAATCGGCAGGATCACGAAGCATACGAACAGAAGAATCGCGGGCGCGGATAGGATGAATATTTCTGTGTTGCGACGCGCTTTGCCACCTGACACGCCTTTGATCCTGCGTGCCTTCGGCGTCGCCCCATTGTTGTTTTGAGTCGCCATTATTGTCTCCACCAAGTCGTTTGTGCGAAAAAACAAGGCCGGACGGACCTTCCGCCCGGCCTCGAGAATATGGACTTTACGTCAGTTGCCGTTCTGCGATCAGCCCTTGGCTGCCGCGTCTTCCATCGCCGTAACGATGTCTTCGGCCGAGCCCTGGCCGGAGAGCAGGTTCACCACGGCGGAGTTGAGTGCGTTGCCGATGTTGCCGCCGAGCGCGGTGTCCATCCACAGCTGCATGTCGTCGGAGTTGTTCATGGCTTCGATGATCTGCTTGAGGTTCTCGTCTGTAACGGATTCCATAGCCTCGGAGGATGCCGGGATGGTGCTGAATGCGGTGGCGTACTCTTCCTGGTTCGTCTTCTCCGCCATGTAGTTGACGAAGTCGACCGCGGCCTGCGGAGCTTCAGGGTTGACGGAGAAGCCGGTGGCCGCGCCCATCAGAGCACCCTCCTCACCCTTGCCGCCGTCAACGGTCGGGAATGCGAAGAATCCGAGGTCTTCCATCGCGGTCTTGTCTGGGGTCAGATCCTTGACCACGCCCGGTTCCCAAGTGCCCATGAGTTCCATGGCGGCCTTGTGGTTGGCAAGCAGACCCGCGGAGGAGCTTGCGCCCTGCTGCGCGGTGGTGGTCAGGAAGCCTTCGTTGAAGGCGTTCATGTCGAGCAGATCCTGAAGGTCCTCGGCGGCCTTGGTCCAGCAGGAGTCGGAGAAGTCCTTGTCGTTGGCACCCTTGGCGTAGGCGTCGGTGGAGCATTCACGCAGCGAAAGCCAGTAATACCAATGTCCTGCTGGCCAAGCGTCTTTGCCGCCGAGTGCGATCGGTTCGATTCCTGCGTCGCGCAGCTTCGTGATGTCGGCCTTCAGTTCGCTGAAGGTGGTCGGCACTT